>CACZIP010000007.1 GCA_902781245.1 uncultured Coriobacteriaceae bacterium
AGCCTCACCGATGTTTCGCAAATCGTCGGCAGCGTATGCCAAGACATCGACTCGCAAATCGTCACATCCATCGTCGAAGATGAAATGCTGTACGGCCTGGAGAACTTCGGCGTGCCGCACGAAGAGATCGACGCCCGCGTCGAAGAGGCATTGGTCGATATGGGCATCGCCGACCTTCGCGACCGCGTCATAGCCAGCCTTTCGGGCGGTCAGAAGCAGAAGGTTGCCATCGCGTCCATCCTGGCATTGAAACCGAAGGTGCTCATGCTCGACGAGCCTACAGCCGAGCTCGACCCCGCCAGCTCGCTGCAAGTGTTTCAGCTGCTTGCCCGCTATGCACGGGAGCACTGCACCACCGTCGTGGTCGTCGAGCAGAAAATCGCCCTGCTGTCCCAGTTCGCCGACATGCTCGTCATCGTCGACCATGGAACGATCCGCTTCTGCGACACGCCGTCCAATGTGCTGGCCCATTCGGACGAGCTTCTCGAGATTGGTGTGAACTGCCCTCGCTCGACAACGCTCATGAACCGCCTTGCAGCAGACGGCTTGTATGCAGGCCCCGTATGCCGCAACGTTGAGGAAGCCTGCAACGCGCTTCTGGAAATCCTCAGCGGCTCCCCTGCCCCCTTCACCAGCTCCGTCGAACGAACTTCGGCCGAAAGCGGGGCGATCGCATGACCATCGAATTCCGCAACGTCCACGCTTCGTACGATGCGAACACGCCCATCTTGCGCGGTGTCGATTTCACCGTGAGCGACGGCGTTCGTCGGCACAAACGGCGCCGGCAAGTCCACGACCATGCGCCTGGTGAACGGCCTGCTGAAACCCGACGAGGGCGAGGTGCTCGTCGACGGTGTCCCCACAACGCAGTTGAAGACGAGCGAATTGGCCCGCCGCGTCGGATTCCTGTTCCAAAACCCCGATAGCCAGATCTGTTGCAACACGGTGCGCGAGGAGCTGCTGTTCGGCTTCCACGCCTTGAAGATGGACATGGACGATGCCGCCCGACGCGTCGACGACATCATCGACGAGTTCGGCTTCAACCCCGAAGATGACCCGTTCCTGCTGAACCGCGGCACGCGCCAGCTGCTTGCACTTGCCTCCATCGTCGTGCTCGAGACGCCGGTGATCGTGCTCGACGAGCCTACGACCGGCCTCGACTTCCGCGAGTGCGTGAAGGTCATGAGCATCATCCGCCGGCTGCACGAGCACGGTACAACCGTCATCATGGTCTGCCATGACATGGAGGTCGTCGCCGACTTCGCCGAACGGGTCATCGTCATGAGCGATGGCCTGGTCGTCGACCAAGGGCCGACGTTCGAAGTACTGCGCAACCGCCACACCCTCGAAGCCGCCGACCTCGTGCCGCCCCAAATCGTCGACATCTCGCTCGCTCTGCAGCTCATGAGCCCCACGTTGGCCGACTCCGCAGTAGCACACGCCAACACGCTCGCCGAAATGCGCGCTGCCATTGAGCCGAACGCACTCGCCGTTCCGTTTGAAGGAGTTGACCGATGAACGGTTTCCTCGAATACGTACCTGGAACATCACTGCTCCACCGCATGAACCCAGTTGCAAAGCTGTTGTTCGCCGTCCTGTTCGCCATCATGTGCTTCTGCACGAGCAACCCCATCTTCCTGGCGGCAATGCTCGTGTTCGCACTTGCCCTCGCAGCCAGCTGTGGGATGATGCGCCAGACATTCGGCCTCATGAAGGCCGTGTTCGTATTCTCGCTCATCTTGGCAATCCTGCTTATCTTCACCACACCAACAGGCGACCGTCTCGTCGATCTGCCGTGGGGCTACATCGGGACCGGCTCGATCATGGCAGCCATCACCACCATCTTGCGCTTGGAAGCCGCAGCTATCCCCCTATTCCTCACGTTTTACGTCACGAAAATGTCCGACCTGTCGAACTCCGTCGTGAAAGTACTGCACGTACCATATAAATATGCGTTCACGTTCGCTTCGACCGTGCATTTCATTCCCGTGTTCATGAACGATATGAAGGGCATCATGGAGGCACAAACTGCACGCGGCGTCGAATTCGACCAGGGAGGCATCGTGAACAAGATCCAGTTGATGGTACCGCTGTGTGTGCCTCTGCTGGTCAGCTCGGTACGCAAAACGAACAGCGCAGCTATTGCGGCCGAAGTGCGCGGTTTCAACCTGCGCACCCGCGAATCAGGCTACAAGCAGTACCCGTTCGCGGCGCACGACGTGGCAGCGCTGGTGCTGATTGTCGCGCTCATGGTTGTTGCAATCCTACTGCATTAAAACCCTGATTGGGTAGAGTAGGAAGCCGCCCCTATTTAACGTTCTGGATGATGGCGGCAATCCCCGCTTCATCAACTCCCATGTTCTCACCGCCGAGACCGCGGAAAAGGACGGAGTAATTCCCCTCATTGCACCATTCGAACGCAGACGCAACACCTGCTTCGTAGCCATGACATGTGACAATTATGCCGTCGACCGTAGTCGTCCAAAACTCCGGATAGTTGTTATAGTCACCGCTCAGCGTTTGGCCGCTTTCGTGCATGCTCTTGCGTACGGTCACATCGAAAGCGCCACCTTGGAGCGTGGCCTCAGCAACATCGTCCATATAACGGTATGTCGGGTCAAACAGCGTCACATCGGCCATGCCGAGGTTGTCGCCGAGTTCGAAGGAGCCAACGCCAGCACCTTTGGCCGCAGCCTCGGCGCTGTCGACATCGCTCCACGGATTTGCGAGAGTAGTTGAGCCGGAGCTCCCCGAATCGGAAACCACCGAGCTGGACGCCGCACTTGTCGAACTGCTCACCGAACTTGACGTCGCACTCGCCGATGCGCTGCTCGAACCGCTCGAAGCGCATCCCGCCAGCGCCAGCGCGAACATAGCCGCACATGCTACCACCAAGAGTTTCTTCATTGTTTTCCTCCCGCCTGCATACTCTTGCCTTGCCCCGTCGAGGCATTCTGACCCATGAATCTATTAAAGCAGACAAAAAGCGGAGAAATCCGTTTGCCCGTCAATTGGCATGTATTCGAAACCTTCACCAAAACGCTTTGAGAGGCTCTGCGTCAACTCGCTGCTGTGGACGAAGCGACTGATTAGCACTCTTGCAACTGCGCGAGTTCGCGCATGCGTGCGCCCGCGGCTTCGATATCCCTCGCATCAGCCTGCCAAACCCAGTTGCCCTCGACTGTACCCGGCGTGTTCATGCGCGCATGGTCATCAAGCAAAAGCACATCCTGCAACGGTAGCACGCGCACGGGCGCATCGCATACGACAACCTTCTCGACGAGGTCATCAGCCGTTTCCTCCGCATCGAGATCAGGGTATCGCGATTCGCAGTATTCGACAATCGTCTGATTGTCATGAGTGCCCGTGTACGCGATTTTCTCCGGTCGCGGCTGATAGCCTGACAGGGGGTCACCCCCATCGACGAACTGCACGATGTCCATTCCCGGGAAACCGCATGCAGAGACGAGCGCACGCACGCAGGGCGTGATGGACCCCAAGTCCTCGGCAACAACAGGTAGCGGACCGAACTTTCGGTATGCAGCCTCGAAGAAATCGAGGCCAGGGCCAGGGTGATATTCCCCCGCCGTAGCTTTCTTGTCTGCAGGAATCGAGAAATAGCGCGAGAAGCCGATGAAATGGTCGAGGCGCACGAAATCGTACAGCTCGAACGCGCGCTCGAGACGGCGCAACCACCAATCGTAATCATTTGCCGCAAGGGCGTCCCAGTCGTAAACCGGGTTCCCCCAGATTTGGCCCTCGACCGCAAACGCATCGGGCGGACATCCGGCAACGACTTCAGGGCGGCCATCGGATCCAAGCTGGAAAATCTGAGGGTTCGCCCATACATCGGAACTGTCGGCGCTCACGTAAATGGGCATGTCGCCGACAATCTGCACGCCATGCTCGTTCGCGTAGGCGCGCAACTCCTTCCAGCGCTGCTCGAAAAGGAACTGCCCGCGGCGCCACGCCTCGGCGCTCGCCTTGAGCTTCGCATCGCGTTCCACGACAGAGCGGTTGTAACGGAGATACTTTTTCGGCCACTTCTGCCAAGCTTTGCCAGAGCCAACACGTTCGCGGATAGCCATGAAGCACGCATATGGATCGAGCCAATCGGCTTCGCGTTCGCAAAACGCTGCGTACTCGTCCTGGTCAATGTCGCATGCATCAAGATCAGGATACTCCTCAAGCAGGCGAACATTGCCTGCAAAGGCGCTGATGCCCGCATAGGGGCTGCCATGGTCGTCGGTCGGGTTGACGGGCAGAATCTGCCAATAACGCACGCCAGCATTGGCCAGCCAGTCCACGAACGCATACGCCTCCGGGCCAATCGACCCCAAACGCCCACTGCCATCCGAAGCCGGCAGACTCGTGATGTGCGCGAGCACGCCCAAACCCGGTTCCATCGGGAGCTCGAGCCGTTGCGTGCCGTGGAAATGCAGGATTGCCGAACCCAGCTGATAGAGGTGCACCTGCGCATAGCGGTCGGAATCGGCGAACACGGCAGGCACTTCTTTCACCTCCGCCGCGTCGGCAACGGGAATGCCGTAACCCGAAATGATCTCGGACACGCACTCGCCCACCATGGGCACCGACAAGTCGTGGGCGTTTCGCAATGACGGATTGACCAATACGCAAGCGGACTGCCCATTAGCGCCATGTCGCCAGATGCCGAGCACGTCGTCGTTCGCTGCGAACAGCACGCAATCGTCCTGAGCGAGCAACGGCATCGAGAAGCGCAAGTCGGTAGCGTTGCGGGCAATGGCCTCGCAGTCTTGATCGACCTCAGCCCAACGATCAATTGCATCTTCATAGGCGCTTTGCACATCATCCCCCTCGGATGGCATGCCAACCGAAAGCAACTGGATGAGACTCGCACACCACAAGCGGCCTTTCGCCTGGCCCATCTGCCAGCCTTCCATGACATCGGACAGGTCGAAGTCGTCCGATTCAAGTTCGGCGCCCTCCACATCGACGCCGCCCAGTCGGGCAAACGTACTTATACAGTCATCGCAACCAACCAGGTCGACCGCTTCCATGAACATCTCGGATGTGCTGTTCTCGCGAAGCGTCTCGAACGCTTCGACGAATGCAGGAGCCGTGACTTCGCCAAGGAACAGGCTAATGAACATGTCCTTGAACGAACCGCCGATTGCGTTGCTCTCCACCTCTTCGAGCAACACCGATTGACCGGCGTCAAAAACCGTCAGTTGAAAGCTCGGCGGCTCCCAATCGTAAAGCTGACCTTTGCCACCGCGCTTGCCATCCAAAGCGCCGTATCGTTTCTGCGATCCGTCGGCGGCCGTGATGATGAAGTGGTACCACACGACACCCGCTGCCTGCGGCACGAAAACAACCTCGTAATGGTTCGGCGTGGTGGCCTCCATCGAATAAAGCCCCTCGCCTTGCCCGTCAATCCAGGTTCGCAAAGTGACAGATGCGACCGGAGAGTCGAATACATCCAGCGATAGCGTCACCTCCGTGCCTGACGTGACTGCGCCGTACGGCACTCTGCAATCGATGTTTCTTGAGTCATGAAAAGCCCTCATATTGGAAGACACCGCCCTCTCGCGTGTCGTTTTTTTCGTACACCGTCCAAGCAATGTACCACCCCTAAAACCACGGGGCTAAATGCGACAAAAATCGTTAGACAATCTGCGAAACTACCCGTATGATGAAGTGGTTCTTAAGCACTGCGGAAAGGCGTCCGAGATGATCTACACCGTCACGTTCAACCCTGCCATCGACTGCGTTATGCAGGTCCGTGATCTCGAGCTCGGTCACGTGAACCGGGCGATTACCCAAGAGTTCTATTTCGGTGGAAAAGGCGTCAACGTTTCGTACGTTCTCCGCAACCTCGGCCGTACGAGCACTGCTTGGGGCTTCATCGCTGGTTGGACGGGCGCTGCACTCGAAGCTGCCCTGCAAGAAGACGGCATCCCGACCGGATTCGTGCACCTACCTCAAGGCAACACCCGCGTGAATGCCAAGCTAAAAGGCACCTACGTCGATATCGAAGGCGACATGGAGACAGCCATCAACGCAGGTGGCGCGCCTATCGACGACGATTTGCTCCAGCAGTTCTTCGACAAGCTCGAAGCTGTCCAACCGGGCGACTTCGTCATCCTTTCGGGCGGCGTGCCCAAAGGCACCCCGAAGGACATCTACGCACGCATCATGGCGAAGCTCGACGGCCGCGGCGCCAAGATCGTGGTCGACGCCACCGAGCAAGTGCTCATGCAATCGCTGCCGTACAAGCCGTTCCTCGTCAAACCCAACGACGAAGAGCTTGCCGAGATCACCGGATGCGACCCGCTCGATGAACAAGCGCTTGTCGAGGGCGCCCGTCAGTTGCACGACCTTGGTGCGCAGAACGTGCTGGTCAGCCGCGGTGGTCTGGGCAGCCTGCTGCTCGACGCAACAGACAACCTGCAAGTTGCACCCGTCATCGAAGGCGAGCTTGTCAACAGCGTCGGCGCCGGCGACAGCGTCGTTGCCGGATTCGTCGAAGGCTATGTGCGCGGCACGGAAGCCGGCCTCGACGAACAAGATGCTTACAAACAAGCTTACAAGTTGGCACAAGCATGTGGCAGCGCCACGGCGTTCTCGCCGGGCCTTGCCCCCACAGAATTGGTGAACGAGCTGCTCGCACGGCTTGAATCATAGAAATTGCGCCGCCGCGGCGCTCGACGCGGTACATGGTAATTCAGGAAAGGGGATCCCATGAGAATTACCGACCTTTTGGCACCGGAAGCCATTGAGCTTGGCGTATCGGTAGCTTCGAAGCCCGAAGCCATCGAAAAGCTCATCAGCCTCCACGACGGTGCCGGCAACCTGAACGACGTTGAAGTCTACCGCGAGGCCATCCTGGCCCGCGAGGCTGGCGGAACGACTGCCATTGGTGAGGGGATGGCAATTCCGCACGCCAAGACCGACGCCGTGGCCAAGCCTGCATTGGCCGCCATCACCGTACCCGAGGGCGTCGACTACGAAGCTCCCGACGGACAGCCCAGCAAGTTGATCTTCATGATCGCCGCGCCGAGCGACGGCGAAGTGCATCTCGAAGTGCTTGCACGCCTCATGACCATGCTCATGGACGTTGACTGGCGCAACCAGCTGCTCGAGGCCAAGAGCGCCGACGAGTTCCTGAAGCTCATCGACGACAAGGAACGCGAGAAGTTCCCTGAGGAAGAGCCTGCCGAGGAAGCTGCCGCCGCAGCTGCTCCCGCTGCTGCCGCAGCCGCTGCCGCCGACGATGCAATCCGCATCCTCGCCGTCACCGCCTGCCCCACCGGCATCGCACACACCTACATGGCAGCCGAGGCGCTCGACCAGCAGGCTGGCAAGATGGGCATCTCCATCAAGGTAGAAACCAACGGCTCAGGCGGTGCCAAGAACATCCTGACCAAGGAAGAGATTGCTGCTTGCGAGGGCATCATCGTCGCCGCTGACAAGAACGTCGAGATGGCGCGCTTCGACGGCAAGCCGGTCCTGATTACCAAGGTCGCCGACGGCATCAACAAGCCCGAAGAGCTCATCAACAAGGTCATCGAGGGCAAGGCTCCGATCTACAAGCATGCCGGCGGCGCCGGTGAAGCGGCGAGCGATTCCGCAGAAAACGAGAGCGTCGGCCGTCAGATCTACAAACACCTGATGGAAGGCGTCAGCCACATGTTGCCGTTCGTCGTTGCCGGCGGCATCTTCATCGCTCTGGCATTCCTAATCGACACCATCATGGGCGCACCGCAGGACGGCAACTTCGGTTCCAACACGCCGATTGCCGCCTGGTTCAAGGGCATCGGCGGCGTCAGCTTCGGCTTCATGCTCGCAATCCTCGCCGGCTATATCGGCCGCTCGATCGCCGACCGTCCGGGCCTGCTCGTCGGCTTCGTCGGCGGCGCCATGGCTGCTGCCGGCTGCACGTTTGCCGAACCCGCCGGCCAAGCCGTTTCCGCTGGCTTCCTGGGTGCTCTGCTCGCCGGCTTCGCCGGCGGCTACTTCATGCTGTGGTTCGAAAAGGTATGCGAGCACATCCCGCAAGCACTCGACGGCATGAAGCCCATGCTCATTTTCCCGCTCGTCGGCCTTGCTTTCATCGGCGTGTTCATGTGCGCTGTCAACCCGATCATGATCGCCATCAACGTGGGCATCGGCGAATTCCTGACCAGCCTGGGCAATGCGAAGATCCTGCTCGGCCTGCTACTCGGCGGCATGATGGCCATCGACATGGGCGGCCCGATCAACAAGGCTGCTTACCTGTTCGGCCTTGCTTCGATCGAGCTTGGCAACTACGACATGATGGCCGCCGTCATGATCGGCGGCATGGTTCCGCCGCTGGCCATTGCACTCGCTTGCACGTTCTTCAAGGATCGCTGGACCGAGACCGAGCTCAAGAGCGCTCCGGTCAACTACATCATGGGCCTGTCGTTCATCACCGAGGGCGCAATCCCCTATGCCGCAGCTGACCCGCTGCGCGTCATTCCGGCTTGTGTCGTTGGTTCTGCCGTGGCCGGTGCCATCTCCATGGCGTTCGGCTGCACCTTGATGGCTCCCCATGGCGGCATCTTCGTCTTCGCCGTCGTCGGCAATTGGCCGATGTACCTGGTCGCCCTCGTCGTCGGCGCTGTCGTTGGCGCCTTGATGCTGCGCATCCTCAAGAAGAAGGTCACTCCGGACGAGGAAAAAGTCGCCGAGGAAGTCGCCGCTGAGGCGTAAGTTAGAACGTTTGGAAATCGGGAGGGACATAGCTCCCTCCCCTTGAGAGAGAAAGGATCCGCCATGTTTTCCGAGAAAGTAACCCTCGTCAATCCCCAGGGCTTCCATATGCGTCCCGCCAGCCTGCTCGTGGGCGAAGTTGGCAAGTATGACGCCACCGTCACCATCATCCGCAACGGCAATTCGATTCCCGGCAACAGCCTGATGGGCATCATGGCTGCTGGCATCAAGTGCGGCGAGGAAATCGAGATCCAGGCCGAGGGCCCGCAGGAGAACGAAGCCGGCCGCGCTGTCGCCGATTTCATCGCAAGCGGAATGGGCGACTAAACCACGGTCTCTCTCAAGACTTCCACTGAACAAGGGAGACACATATGGATTTGAAAGGTACAGGAGCTAGCGCCGGCATCGGCATTGGACGCGTGGTCATCGTCGAAGAGCCGACTCTCGATTACGTCAGCCGCACGGTCGAGGACACCGCTGCTGAAACCGAGCGCCTCAATGCTGCCATCGCAAGCTACATCGACTACACCAACGGGCAAGCGGAAACCATGCGCGAGACCGTTGGCGAAAAGGAAGCTGAGATTCTGACAGGTCACATCGTCATGATCAGCGACCCGTACATGCAAGGCGAAATGGTCAAGCTCGTCGAGGGCGGCATGTGCGCAGAAGACGCGCTTGTCCAGATCTGCGAGATGTTCGCCACCATGTTCGAAGCAACGGGCGACGAATTGACCATGCAGCGCGCCACCGACGTGCGCGACGTGAAAACCGGCGTGCTGGCCGAGCTGATGAACAAGCGCCCTGTCGATATGGGCACCCTGCCCCTCGAGAGTATCGTCGTCACACACGACCTCACGCCATCGATGACCGCGGGTATCCGTCCGGGCGCCGTGGCTGGCGTCATCACCGAAACCGGTGGCTTGACGAGCCATTCCGCCATTTTGGCACGCGCCATGGAGATTCCGGCCGTACTGTCAGTCCCCGGCGTATGCCATAAACTTGCCGACGGTGATCTCGTCGTCGTCGACGGATCGGCAGGCACCGTCGTGATTGACCCAGCCGAGGATGTGCTCGAGCAGGCACGCGCCGACCAAGCTGCGTTCGCGGCCGAACGTGCCGAACTTGCCAAATTCATCGGTTGCCGCACGACCACCGCTTCAGGCGAGAACCTCGAACTGTTCGCCAACATCGGCAAACCCGATGACGCCACGCAGGCAATGGAGCGCGACGCCGAGGGCATCGGCCTGTTCCGCACCGAGTTTCTTTTCATGGACTCTCCAACTGCTCCCACCGAGGACGAGCAATTCGAGGCCTACAAGAAGGTTGCGCTCATCTGCAAGAACAAGCCGGTCATCATCCGCACGCTCGACATAGGCGGCGACAAGGACGTGCCCTACCTCGGCCTTGACAAGGAAGACAACCCGTTCATGGGCTTCCGCGCCATCCGCTATTGCTTGGCACGCGAGGACCTCTACCGCGCCCAGCTGCGCGCGCTGCTGCGCGCGAGCGCGTTCGGCGAGATTCGAATCATGGTGCCGCTCGTCACCTGCGTTGACGAGCTGACCGCCGTGAAAGACCTCATCAAGCGTTATATGCAGGAGTTCGACCAGGAGGGCATCGCCTACAACCCCGATATCCAAGTCGGCGTGATGATCGAGACCCCTGCTGCTGCCGTCATTGCAGACCTGCTTGCCGAGGAAGCCGACTTCTTCAGCATCGGCACGAACGACCTGACTGGCTACACGATGTGCGCCGACCGCGGCAACGACAAGGTGCGCTACCTCTATTCGACGTACAATCCCGCCGTGTTGCGCAGCATCCGCCGCGTCATCGAGGCAGGCAACGAAGCCGGCATCATGGTGGGCATGTGCGGCGAGGCAGCCGCCGACCCGACGCTCGTCCCCATGTGGATTGCGTTCGGTCTGGGCGAGTACTCCGTTTCAGCCACCAGCGTTCTTGCCACGCGCAAGACCATCTCGCTGTGGACGAAGGAAGAGGCTTGCGAAGTGGCCGACAAGGTCATGCAGCTGAAGACCGCTTCCGAAGTGTACGAGGTGCTGCAGGAATCTGCACGATAGGAACGGCTGAAAAGAAACGGCCTCTTTTAGATCAAAAAAGCCGGGTTGGAAGATTCCAACCCGGCTTTCGTTTTATGCGTCCTTAAAACTATTCGGCGTCTTCCTGAGCATCTTCGCCTTCGGCCGACTCGCCACGCTTGGCATGGCTGCAGTGGCGCGGGCGGTACTTGTCCAGCTCGCCAGCAAGCTTGTCGAGGATGGCGCCCAGCTGCTCCTTTTCCTCTTCGGTCAGCACGGCGAACATGTCGGCAGCAGCCACTGCACGGCGCTCCGCAATCTCGCCTGCACGCTCGCGACCCTTGTCGGTCAGCGTTACCTCGATGACGCGACCGTCGGCCTCGGACTTCTTGCGCTCGACCATGCCGTGCGCTTCGAGTTTCTGGAGCATCTCGCCCAGCGTCTGCGGACGGATCCCCAACAGGAAAGCCAGATCCTTCTGGTTGATGCCTTCCTTCATCGAAACCATCGTGAGCACGCGCTCCTGGCCGCGACGACGACCGCACTTTCCTTTGCCGTGGCCATGTCCATGGCCGTGGCCACATTTGCCTTCTCCATGCGGGCCGTGGCCTTCATGCCCTTCAGGTGCGCCGTGACCTTCGGGAGCGCCATGCCCATGGCCATGACCGCAACCGTGACCGTGGCCGTGCTTGTGACCTTTGAGCTCTTCCCCGTCGATATGGCGCATGATCATACCGGTGCGCACGAACTTGCTCATGAGCTCTTCGTTGTTGATAGCCATTTGCTATTCCTTTCATTCTGTATTTAATAAGCAACCTTATTTTTTATGACTTCATAATAGTAAGGTTTCTTAGTATTTCAAGGATGCTTTCCGTTTTTTAATAAGTATCCTTATTTTCTTCATGTCTCTTAAGCTGCATGCGTCACCGACCCTCGCAACGAACGCTCGTATTCGGTCGGAAGCCAGATGCGCCGTCCAATGTGACGACGAGCTATGCGCTTCGGCGTATTCGGACGTTCGGGTATAGGCTTGGGACCGATTACCAACGTCAGAGGCTTGGACGGCTGGTTGTCGAAGCACAATCGCGCTAGCGGCCGATAGCGTTCAATGCCCTTGACCTTCCCCACGTCGACGCCGAATTGCTCGGCTATGTATGACGCATCGTCAAGTCCAACCTGATAGCAGATGATCGACCCAACATTTCCGAGAATCGCCTGTGCGAGGTTCGACTCGAGTCCACTTGCACGGTCGAGAGCACGAACTTGGGAAAGCGTCTGAAGCGATAGCACGAATCCCACGCGGTATTTGCGCGCTTCGGCGAACAGGCTCTCGAAACGGGGGTTCGCAATTTTCGCAAACTCGTCGATGTAGACGAAAAAGGGCTCGAGCATGCCAAGATCATCGGCTGTTTCGCCGAAGATGCCAAGATCGCTCGACCCGAAACGGTCCTTTTTCCCCATGCGAACCTTGCAAGCCGAGTCGCCACGGTTCAGTATCGCATCGTGCAAGCGCGCTACCAGCCACGATGATAGCAGTTGAGCCACATCGCGACCAACGCGCGCCTCGGGAATCACTGTAACGAAAATCTTTCCCTCGTTGACGATCCGCTGGATATCGATGGTCGACTTCCCCGGCCCGAACACATGCCTCAACGTTTCGTTTTCGGCAATGCGATCGATTTTCGAGAGGAACCATTGAATGGCATCGTCGTGATCGCCCGAGCGATGTGCTGAAGCCTCGATGCGCCATTGCCTGTTCAAACGTTCGTCGTCCACGCACATGAGGCAATCCCTGACGTAATCGGGGTCGGCGTAGAGTTTCGACAGCAAAGCCAAGCAAGGCTCGTCGGGAAACCTTGGATGCAGGATGAGCTTCAAACCGTTGCGCACGAAATCGTACATGCGCGGGCCCGACCATTGATAATACTCTCCCGTTTTCAGCAGCTCGACCACATCATCGATCGCCTTGTCAACAGCAGCTGGATCGTTTCGATCGACGTCGAGCGGGTTCATGCGCGGCAGGTAGCGCTTGTTCGAAGCATCGACGAGCACCACGTCGTCCATGCGCTCCTCAGGAACAAACGTCAACGGGTAGATAGCATCTTCTTCATGTGCGGCGATGATGGCCACGCCCGCCCCGCTGAGGATATCCTCGCGCTCCATTTGAAGGATGTGATTCGACTTGCCGCTGCCAGTGCGTCCAATGACAAGCATGTGCCGAAACCGATCCTCGTTGAACTGGAACACATTTCCTAGGTCATCTGCACACACTCCAACCGTGATGCCCAAGCTGATGTTTCCCAAACCATACTTCCATTCGCTTTTGTTGTTCATAAGCTTCTCCATCTCTTCGCTTGAATTCTTCGCTATTAGGTTGTCAAGGAGCGCACGAGACACACGACGCGCGTCCTAATTAAGGGCGCACGAAGGCAAGCCTCATGACGTTCGATTTCGAATTGATGGATTATCGGGGCTTTACGCCCCTTTGAGCAGCATCGATACTACGCGAATGCGCCAATCGTCGCAAGCAACGGTTAATCAACGGTGAACGGATTAATCTTTCGAGTCGAAGAATCGCTCCCACTCGGCTTCGAACGAGTTCTTGTCGGCAGCAATAACGCCGATAGCACGAATCACGTTGTCGTCTATCTTCTGGAACTGGGGCGATGTGCCTTTGACAGCTGCAACCTCGTTGTCAAGCAAAGGCAGATCGTCGAAATCAATCAAACAGGGGTGCAGATGAGCGAGCTCGTAATTGTGCTTCTCTTCGAGCGCCCAGATCTGCTTCACCTGTTCCAAGCCTGCATGCTCGTGGCCTTCGGTGCTCACGTAGGCGCTCCAGCGATCATGCTCAACACCAGACAGCCATGACGCGTCATGTTCCTTGAAATACGCCTCGTACTCGTCCTTGACCGCCTGGTCAATGGACACGAGCGGAGCCGTCCAATCGACAGCCGCCCCTGCCGCTGATGCAGTCTTGCGGCATACGAGGAACAGCGAGTACTTTCGATGCAGCGCCGAGGCAAGCGAAGAGCGCTGGCTGTATTCCGACCCCATGAACCCCAGGTCAGCCTTGAGAATAGCTTCTTCGAAATTGTCCGCGTCGTTGATGTCGTGCTCGCTGTAGATGCGGTTCACGTTGCGAGCTTGACGCGAAAGCGGCGTGTTGAAGACGTTCTTGACGCTGTAAGCCGACTCGACATCGCCCACCGGCTCGATAGCGTACAAGCGCTTGCGAGCTTTCATGAGTCGAACCGCTTGCGCGAGCTCGGAATCTTCGATGAGCGCGGCGATGAACGCCGGCTTCGCATTTGGATAATCGAGCCTGCGCTGTTCGAGAATTTCGCGGGTACGGCGTGCCACTTTTGCGCAGACAAGATCATCGTCAATCGCCACGAGCACCTGGTCGATCTCACCGAACTCGCTTCCGCTGTCGAACAAGTAGTCCAGATATTCGACGCCTTGCGGATCGAAGGGATAGAATCGCAGGTTGTATTGATCCTGGTACGGCCGCCCGTCCGTCGCGAAGAACTCGGGGCTTTCGAAAGCGAACCGTCTCTTGAGCGTTTCGACACCGGGCGTGACGACATCGATCTGCACTTCGATTTCGTCGCCGAATTGCCCCGCCCAAAGCACGCCCTTCAGGTACTCGACCGCAAACATGCTCTCGCCGACAATCAGTATGTGACGCTTCGAAGGCCCGTAATCGAACGTGAGCTTGGGCTTGAACTCCTGGCCATCCATGCAGCTCTCGTCGAGGCCTGTCGCAAACAGAGGATAGGTGTCGAGCAGCATATCGACTGTGTTGCGAATCCAGTCAACGCGCTTCAAACGCACCTTGATGTCGGACGCATCTGCGTTTTCGCCAAGAGACGCATTCACCTCGCTCGATACCGCGTCGACAACGGCGCCAGCCACTGGCGAGCTCGAAAACATGAACACGTAGGGCGTTGGATCGCCCGCCACGTGCTGCTCAACCAACTGGCGCGCAAGCATGATGCCGTTCCCCAAATTGGAAACCTCGTCATCAGACGAGAACACGTACGTACGCTTGAACGACCTGCTGCCGATTCTCTCCGCAATGAACGACACCGATTGGGCCAGACACGCCATACCGGCGCTTTTTGCATCCGACGCCAGCGCAACGTCATCATCCCCAACGTTTGCGAACACGACGAGATGCTCTGCGGTGCCCTCGTCTTCATAGATGCTTTTCGCGAGTGTCAGCGATTTTTCATTGAGTTCGGAAAACACGTGCACACCGCGCTTGCGAGCAAGACCGATCATGCGCGGCACGCTAAGCATCTGGCCGATGAGGGAGATGACGGTACCAGCCGTTGCTGCGGGAACCGCTAGGAACAAAGCCGCATTGTAGACCGCATAGAGCAGGAGTAATGGGCCCATCCACTCGAGCATTTCGACGTTCAAGTCGATTCCGCGACCGAGCACGAACATCTGGAGGCTGCTGAGCAGCGAGTCCAGCACATTGGGAGCATACGGCGTACCACCAAGATCGACGATGTTCTGGCTGAGGACGAGAACGAATGCCGTGACGAAGATGCCTATCGCGTACACGATCCACACCGGCACCGTCGACTCGGTTTTCTCGCGCTTCTTGATTATCCTAATGACCACAGCGATGGTCACCACGAGCGCGGCAATCGAGAGCAGCCAGCCAGTAACGATGATGATCTGGTGACTCTGAGACATCTATACCTCCATGAGCGTCATGAGCGTGGCCTTAAAGGCGTTTGCCCGAGTATTTCACGTAGGCGTCTTCGTAACCCCATTTGCGCGCGCGTGTCAAAATAGCATTTGCCTCTTCTTCCGTGTCGGAGCAGCCGAGCGTGACCACGTACCACGTCTCGGGATTCAGGTTCTCCCAGTCGGAAGAGATGAACGCTTGCGCCTCGAAAGCTTCTGAACGTGCTGATTCAACGAAGCTACGTGCTGCATCCATGTCTTTCGATGCCGTTGCCCACACGCCCCAGAACGGCTCTATTCTCATGGAAAACCCTTCGGGAGTCGAAGCCTTCACGCCTGGATACTTTTCCGCATACTCCTCGGCGCTCATCTTTGACTCAGAGCTGCTTGCCGCCTTGGTTTCTGAAGACGCCGCCTTAGCGGCGGACGCCTCGCCTGTTGACGTTGAGGTGCTTGCAGAACCCCCTGCATTCGAAGCGCTGGAACCAGAGTCTTTGTTCTGCCTGTTGTCGAAAATGCTCTGGGGGTTGTAGCGATACTTGTCGGCTACACGCTGCATTTGCAGCTCGCCCATATCGGGATCCGCCGCGAGATCTGCCGTCAGGTTGTATTGGTTGCCGAATGCACCATCGAAGAAAACAGGCACGGTGACCATCACGGAATATTCGGGGGTCTCCTGCAACTCTCCGTTCACTGAATAAACGTCCTTGCATACGACGTTGCACGACTTGGTGGGGGCAACAACCGTTTCGATGCGGAACGTGTCTTCGACGCGCGGGTTGGCCTGTTCGCCGCTGAAACGGATGCTCGTCGGGTTGGCGTCGACATCGAGCACGGCAAACAGCGTGACACTGTAACCCGCATCTCCAACGCCACCGTAGAAGACATGAAGGCCTTCACGTTCGTTCCATTGCAGGCTCCACGACCTGATTTCGTCGCCCGTCTCCTTGTTGATGGCGTGCAAATCGAGATCGTATTCCGATTTTTTCTGATGGGCCACAGCCTTGAACTTATCGATATCGACGATTGCTTTCACAGTTCGCGCAACGCCTCCCGGCTCGAAATCGCGCGCTTCATCAAGCTCGACGTTTGTTGCAAAGTCGCTCAGCTCGATGCGTTTGGCCGAATTTTGGCTCGTCGCGAAAACTTCGATTTCCGTACCCTTCGACGTGCCCCAGCCGTTGTTGGCGGCGTACACGAGAAGCGTGTCCCCGTTCGCCACCGTCGCGTCGGCTTGTATAATGACGTCCTCGATGGCCTCGAGGCTTGAAATTTCCATGGACACCGACTCAACTTGAGCCGCGGCATCACCCTGGTTGCGCACGAAGCTGAGAATCGAGAAAGCTTTGTTCACCTTGAGGGTATCGCTGCTGGACGCCGAGATGTTCTCGTAAGAATTGACGGTGCCCGCATCCATGTAAGAGCCGATCTGCGATGCGTACACTTCGGCAGCCACGCGCTGGGCTGAAACGGCACTCGCGCTGACCGATGCGCTGGACGAAGCGTTGTTGCCACCACCCGAAAGCAACATGAACGCCGCAATGGCAGCAATCACCACGACTGCACATGCAACAATGAGGGGAATGAGCTTTTTGGTCTTCTGCTTGGTAAACCCCGCCCGCAGCGCCTGCAGCGTGTCCTCGGGAATATCGACAGCCTGCGCATCGGAGCCGGTGAGCGCCTTGATGTCGCGAACGAGCTTCTCGAGGCCAGACGATACGTCTTGGAACACATCGTTGCGCTGCACGTTTCCTAAGTAGAAATCGAACGGAGAAATGAGATCGCATTCCTCGAGCGCAAATGGCATGATGGGCTTTTTAGCGTTGAGTGCGATATCGAGCTCTTTTTGGGTCCACTCTGATTTCTGCGACTGCTCGGAAAGGATGAACACGACGACTTTTGCCGCCCTGATGGCATTTGGCACCTCGACGGCATAATTGGACCCCGAGGGAATGTCGGCCGGAGCCATCCAGCAGGTGATGCCGTTCCGCTCGAGCACGCCACGAACCATATTCGCAGAGTCGAACTCTTCCGACTTGTAGCTGATGAAAACATCCTTGGCCATGACGTTCCTCTCTCTTTTGCACACTAAAGTGATTATAAATCGTTTGCAGGATAACCAATCGAAAACGAACGGCAAAGATGGCGTGAACTTGATGTGGGTCAGACTTCCCCGACCATATGGTCCGCGGTGAGCCCCGCCTTGTAGCGGATGTCGGCGCGCATGCCCGCCGTCGATGCCCTGTGCGGGTACTCGTAGCCGCTACCAACGCATTCTACAGGACGACCCGCGGCCCGCGTGAGAAAGTCGTCCACTTTCTTCTGGCGGGCGCGGCGCCGCGTCGGCGATATCCGCGAATCGCGGGTCGGCATCGGGACCTCGCGCCCCGAGTACTTGCGGGAGCGGATGCGGGCCATGTCGGAGGCCCCGCGCCTGGACCATCCGCACGGCACCGACTTCATCCGCGATGCGTAGAGGTGCTCGTTCTCGGCCTCCATCGTGCCCAGGGAAGGTGGGCACGACCTTATGAACTCGGCGTTGTTGCGCAGGTAGGCGGCCACTTGGGCGGCGTTCTTCGGGCGCGCGAGCCCGTCGTCCGCGAGGGCCTCCAGCAAATCGGCCGCGTCGCCTGCGCGACCGAACCATATGCACTGCATCACCTGGCGCTCGGCGTCGGCGCCCGGCTCCGCGAAGCACGACCCTATGGCGCGGTTGACGTGGAAGGGATCGAGGTTGCCGTCGACGGAGGCCGCGGCGGGCAGGTAGTCCGCGGCCTGTTTGCACCACGCCTCGCCGTCGAAGCCGGCATGGCAGACCCTGACCTTGGACATGTCGAAGCGGGTCGCCGTGGCGGCCATGCCCTGCGCCCAGAACGCGCGCGGCCCGGACACGCAGCCGAAGCGCACCGGGCGCACCCGCTCGACGCGGCCGGGACCCGCCTTGCCGGCGTAGGCGACCATCGCCTTCACCTCGACGTTGCCGCCGTCCTGCAGCGGGATCCAGCAGCCGTCCGCCTCGATGCAGATCTCCTCGTCGTCGGCGTCGGCCTCGGGCAGCACGCCGTTGGCGTACAGATCGTGCGCGAGCGCGGCGTCCGCCTCCTCGCACGCCTCGCCGGCCAGCCGCATGACGTTCATCACGGTGCGCGCGCTCACCGAGCTGCCGCCGGCCGCCTCCATGAAGTGCGCGGCCTTAGCGTATGAGCCCTCCGAGGCGGCGTCCACTAGGAACTCCTGCGCATGCGGCGACACGCGTGCGTTGCGGGCGAGGTCGATGGCGTCGTCGAGCGGGGCGAACGTGTTGCCGTAGCGGTCGACGCAGACCCTGCGGGCGAAGGTCAGGTCCCCGAACGTCGTGGCGAGCGTGCGCGGGCGCCTCTCGTGGATCCTGCTGCCCGCCGGCAGACTGGCGCAGAGCTCGTCGTCATAGGATTCCAGCGCGAGCGCGGCCGCGGCCGCAATCGTCATGTGGCCCACCAGCACGGCCTCGCGCTCGAAGCCGGAAAGGCCGATATCCCCGCCCTTGAGGATATCGAGGAATACCCCGCCCAGGCAGGCGACGGCGGCAGCTGTGTCATAATTCTTCATCGGGACTTCCTTTCTCTCTTTTTGCTGCAACCTAAAGGTTAAAGGAAGTCCTATTTTGATTTCCCGGGAGCTGGCTCCCGGGGATATTGCTCCGCTTCCTCGGGCGGGCCCTTCGGGCCCACCCTCGTCACCGGAGTTGTTCAACCCGCAAATACTTCACGCCGTGCGCAAATACTTCACGCCGTGAACGGCAAAACGGTTGACCCTTAGTAAACAAGGGAACGGGCGAATAGGGCATCAAAGACGAGAACGGAAACCACACGGGCTATTTCTGGCTGTCATACTATGATCGATCCATCACTGACCTCGAAGTGCTCATGTTCGATACGAGCCTTACCCTCGATGTAAATTCACCCTATGAGATGTCAACTCGCAGTTGACCTACTGGCCCACGCGGCAGCATAGATTCCTTCTTGTGAAAAGGAGACGGCAAGCAAGCCGTCCCGCGACAGAAAGGACTCATCATGAAAAAGGATCTGACAGAACTCGTATTCATCCTCGACCGCAGCGGTTCCATGGGCGGGCTCGAAACCGACACGATCGGCGGATTCAACGCGACGCTGCAGAAGCATCGTGAAGCAGATGGCGACGCCGTCGTCTCGACCGTGCTGTTCGACAACTTCACCGAAGTGCTGCATGATCGCATTGCGATCAGCGACGTGAAGAATCTGACGTCTAAGGAATACTGGGTGCGCGGATGCACGGCGCTGCTCGACGCTGTGGGCGGCTCGATCAAGCACATCGCACGGGTGCGCGGTTATCTGCCCGAGGAGTATCGACCCGAGAAGACGATTTTCGTCATCATCACCGATGGCTACGAGAACGCAAGCCGCGAATACTCGGTCTCCCAGGTGAAGAAGATGATCGAGCAGAAGCAGGAAGAGGGTTGGGAGTTCTTGTTCCTCGGCGCGAACATCGACGCCGTCGAGGAAGCCGGCAAGATCGGCATCAGTGCCGACCGCTCTGTCACGTATCTGGCCGACGACATCGGAAACCATGTCGCCTACAGCGCTGTTGCCGAGGCCACCTGCAAGATGCGCAGCATGCCCATGGGCGAAAAACTCGAAGCCAGTTGGAAGGCGCCGGTCGAACGCGATCACGCCAAGCGTAGCAAGAAGGGCCTCGACCTGTTCCGGTAGCCGACAAGGGCATTACGCACTTGAGCTATCATTGCTGCAAGCAGCAATCGAGAGCCATGGAGGCATCGCATGCCGTTTTCGATAGAACGCAATGACCTA
>CACZIP010000008.1 GCA_902781245.1 uncultured Coriobacteriaceae bacterium
CATGGGCGTTTACCTGCTGATCGTCGACAAGATGAACGGCCTCGACAATCCCACGCAGGCACAGCGCACCAACTTCGCCACGAGCTTCTACCGCGCTAACAACCTGGGCTTGGGCTCCGGTAGAGACGGCATCATGTTCGTCATCGCCGTCGATTCGCGCGACTACGTGACGATTGCCTACGGCCAGGGCTCGTACTCGTTCTCGGACGAGGGCGTCAGCTACATGGAAGATGCTGTCAGGGAAGAGCTCGGATCGAACCAATGGTATGACGGCTGCGAGGTCTATTACGACAAAATCGGCGAACAGCTCGAGTACTACAGCGTCAAAGGCGAACCGTGGACCGAGCCCAACCCGCTCTCGCTCATCCTGAAGCTCCTCGCTATCCTGGGTATTCCGGCCGGCGTTGCATTCAGCTCGGTCAGGCGCCAGGAAGACGCCATGTTCACCGCTCGTGAGAAGACCGAGGCCTCGAACTATTTCGTTCGCGGCAGCCTCGAGTTGACGCAGTCGACCGACCAGTTCTCGCACACGACGCACGTGGTCACCCCGATACCGCAGCATGAGAGCAGCAGCGACAGCGGTGGCAGCAGCTTCGGCGGAGGCGGCTGGGGCGGCGGCGGAGGCGGCGGCTTCAGCTCGTCTGGAGGCGGCAAGTTCTAGTGCACGCCGGATGTCATCAACAGAGAGCCGACATCCGTTGAAAAAGGGACGAAGGGAACTATGACGAAGGAGTATGATGTTCCCAGTTCATAAAAAGAAAGCGCCCGTCGCAGCGCCAGATGCGGCAGAAAGCACAGTGTAAGGAGCAACTATGGGTTTGATTCACGCAATTGCAGGCGCAGCTGGCGGCGTGTTGGCCGACTCCTGGCGCGATTTCTTCTATTGCGACGCTCTCAATGAGAACGTCCTCGCAGTGAAGGGGCAGAAACGTACTTCTGACCAAGGGCGCAGTTCGAACATCAGAGGCGAGAGCAACATCATTTCCGATGGCTCGATCATCGCCGTCAACGACGGCCAGTGCATGATCATCGTCGAGTCCGGCGAGATCGTCGACGTTTGCGCCGAGCCCGGCCAGTTCGTGTACGACCGCTCGACCGAGCCGTCCATCTTCTACGGCGACCTGGGCGAGGGCATCAGGGCCACGTTTGAGCGCATCGGCCAGCGTTTCACCTTCGGCGGCGACACGGGCAAAGACCAGCGCATCTACTACTTCAACACGAAGGAAATCATCGGCAACAAGTACGGCACCAGCTCGCCCATCCCGTTCCGCATCGTCGACGCCAACCTCGGCCTCGACATGGACACGACGGTCCGCATGAACGGCGAGTACTCGTTCCGCCTCGTCGATCCGCTGATCTTCTACAAGAAGGTCTGCGGCAACGTCGAAGAGCCTTATACGCGCGACCGTCTCGAGTCGCAGATGAAGAGCGAGCTGCTCACCGCACTGCAACCCGCCCTCGCGCGCATCTCCGAGCTTGGCGTTCGTTACTCTGCCATTCCGGCTCACACCAAGGAGCTCGCTGGCTTCCTGAACGAAGAGCTGACGAATGAGTGGTTCGAGCAGCGCGGCATCAAGGTCGAGAAATTCGGTATCAACTCGATCACGCTGCCCGAGGAAGTCGAAGAGCGCATCGCAGCGCGTCAGATGGCTCAGACGATGGTCGACCCGAACCAGGCCGCTGCCGTCACAGCGAATGCTGCTGCCGACGCCATGCGCGACGCTGCCAACAACGAGGCCGGCGCCATGACCGGCTTCATGGGCATGGGCATGGCCCAGGGCATGGGCGGCGGCGCTGCAGCCCAGATGTACCAGCAGGGTGCTGGCCAGCAGGGCGCCTTCCAGCAGCCGCAGAGCAACTACCC
Source organism: uncultured Coriobacteriaceae bacterium (assembly GCA_902781245.1). Classification (GTDB taxonomy): domain Bacteria; phylum Actinomycetota; class Coriobacteriia; order Coriobacteriales; family Eggerthellaceae; genus UBA9715. Next base: position 1,865 of record CACZIP010000008.1, read on the forward strand.
GATGGCCGAGGGTGGCGGATTCGGTGGCCAGCCCTTCCCGCAGCCGCAGCCTCAGCCGCAGCCCGAACCGCAAGCAGCCCCCGTTGCTGCAGCTGCTCCCGCTGCCGATGCATGGATTTGCCCGGAGTGCGGCTCCGAGCAAGGTGGCAATTTCTGCAGCCAGTGCGGCACCGCAAAGCCCGTCCCCGAGCCGGAGCCAGAGGTTCCCGCAACATGGTTCTGCACGAACTGCGGCGCTGAGAACAACGGCAACTTCTGCGGCCAGTGCGGCAAGCCCAGGCCGTAACCAAGCGAGCTCAGCATATCGCGTAGCACGAGAAGCGCCTCCCAATTGGGAGGCGCTTTCCTTGCCTTATTGATTCCTTCCTGGTGCAAATCGGTCTGCCAGCACTCTTTTGCGCAAGCCGCCGAACGCAATACAACGCTCGAAGAACGAAAAAGCCCGGACAAGCCGGGCTCCTTTTGCTGCAAATCTTTTGCGATAGAACTAGTCGAGCGCCTCGATCAGCTTGGCAACCTGGTTCTCGCCGAGGCCCTTGAGCCTACGGTCTTCAGCGATGCCGATCTCAGCCATGAGCTTCTCGGCCTTCGCCTTGCCCCAACCGGGAAACGACTGGATGAACTGGGTGACCTTGATCTTGCCGACGATGGGGTCATCGCGCTTGGCAAGAGCCTTCTTAGCCGTGATCTTGCCAGCCTTGATCTTTGCGCGGAACTCGCTGCGCTTCTTGCGCGTCTCGGCTGCTTTCTTCAGTGCTTCAGCGCGTTGCTCGTCGGTCATCTGAGGTAATGCCATTGTTTATCTCCAATCTATTCAATAATTGCACTTGCTACGAGGATAATAGTACCATTGCGGCCGCGAGCTTGCTAGATGATATGCATGTAGAAAGCTCACTCTTCCACGATTGTTACTTCAACAGGTTTCGTTCCTTGAGCTCAGCCAGGACAGTGCGGAACATGAGATCGGTATCATCAAGACCCAAATGGCGCTCGGCTTCGTCGGCAGCGAGCGTGCCGCGCCTCTGAGCCCAGGCCTCGAGGCTCGCCGGATGTGCCTCCCACGACATGAACTTCACTTCGGGATCGAGCGAACGGCACAGGTCGCGCGTGTCGATGGGAACGATCTTGCCCGCCTTCCGAGCTTCCGCATAGCCGGGCAAATTGAGCAGGAACCACGCATCTTCGAACGCAGCGTTGTGTGCCAAGTACGGATGAGACTTCAGGGCCTTCAACAGCTTCTCCTGCAGTTCTGCATCTTCCCTGAACGGTTTCTTGTCTGCGACATCAGCCCATTCGATCTTGTGAATCTCGGCGAGGGGGACGCCCTCTTCTTCGTATTGTTCGGGAATGCCGCAGAAATACGATTCGCTATCGTATGCCTCGGCGTCATCGACGAGCTCCATGGTCTCCCAACCGACATTGATGATGTAGCCGCGATCCGGGCTGTTCGACGTGGTTTCGATATCGACACCGACGAATGTGCCCTTTGCCGGCTTGCTGCCGTACAAAACGCCACGTGTGGCGTTCATGCCGGCCATCTCCTTTTCAAGCGTCTCGACGCGACGATGCTGAAGAGCCGCAATGCCGCGGATGATGTCGGCGTCTGAAAGGCCGCTCGGCAGGTTCCTGCTGCGCGACCGATCGCCGCCAGCCGTTTCCGACGGCATCATGTCGCTGATGCTGCGGTTGCGGTCGGCCAAGTCGAGCACCAGATCAAATCCGAACGACGGGTTGGGATTTTGGAAGTATTCCTCGATGAGCAGGTGCAATGCCTCTTCGTTTACCGAACGCTCGCCCTCGAGCATCTCCTCGTCCATGCCGAAGAGAAACTCTGGTATGAACAGTGTGCTTGCGTGTCCAATTGCTTCGCTTAGATTCATGTTTTACGCCTTCCGTTCTTTTCGCAAGGCGTTAGTTTACGTCATTAGTTTTGAGTCATCTAAAAATGCCCGAAAAGACCGCGTATCATTATTATCATGAACTTTGTTATCTACGCTATCGATAGCAAAAAGTCTGTTATTATTCCTAGTAATTTTCTAGGAATAAGGAGGATGCATGACACTTCAGCAATTGAGGTACCTCATCGCCATCAGCGAACACGGCAGCATCAATGCAGCTGCGCAAAGCCTTTATGTATCGCAGTCCAACCTCTCAACGGCCATTAAAGAGCTCGAACGCGAGCTTGGAATCACCATCTTCACGCGCACGAACCGGGGCGTCACGCTCACGAACGACGGCACCGAACTGCTCGGGTACGCACGTCAGGTCATCGAGCAAGCCGATATGATGGAAGCCCGCTACGAGCGCGGCCATGCACGCAGCATGAGGCTTGCCGTCTCGACGCAGCACTACTACTTCAGCCTGCAGGCATTCATCAACGTCGCCGAAGGTTGCGCGTCGGAAAAATACGACTTCATCCTGCGCGAGTGCGCCACTGGGCAGATCATCGAAGATGTGCGCACGTTCAGAAGCGAAATCGGCATCCTTTACCTCGACGGCTTCAATACGCGCGTGCTGCGCAAAGCGTTCGATGACGCCGACGTTGCGTTCTTCCCTCTCTTCGACGCACAGGTGCATGTGTTCGTCGGCGAACATCACCCGCTCGCTTCGCGTAAATCGCTGAAGCTCGCCGATCTTGAGCCTTACCCGCGCTACTCCTTCGAGCAGGGTACGACCAACTCGTTCTATTACTCGGAAGAGCCCTATGGCTACCTGCGCCACGACCGCAACATCCAGTTCTCGGATCGCGGCACGCTCACAAACCTGCTCACAAGCTTCAACGGCTACACGATTTCGACTGGCGTGCTTTCAAGCGAGATGCATTCCGGCATCGTGTCGATTCCGCTTGAGGTGGACGAGACCATGCAAGTGGGTTATATCATGCACAACGAGCGCAAGCCCGGCGATTTGCTGCTTCGCTACATCGACGAGCTGCACAAGGTGATTGCCGAGAACCCAACTGTCCAAGCGCGGAGTTAGGAGTGAGTCATTGGGACTGTCCCAATGACTCATTTGACAGCCAGAGGCTGGAATGATTCTTCCCCGACGAGCATCACGGCTGCGCCGTGGGTCAGTTCGGTAATTGCTGCTTCGATTGCGGCGGCTTCGGAGGCAAGCACGCGAATCTCGACGGTTACATCTGTTGCAAACGCCGTGTCAAGTATTTGGATGCCTTGGCTCGTCAACCAATGGTTCAGCTGGTCGTAAAGCGGATAGTCGACGCTCACGACGATGTCGCGGCACTGTGCGAACGTCACGATGCGAGCAGCGGCGAAAGCGTCTTGCGCTGCTTTCGTGTAGGCGCGGACGAGGCCCCCCGTGCCAAGCAACGTGCCCCCAAAGTAGCGCGTCGTCACGCAGATGACGTCCTTGAGCTCGGCATGTTCGATGACCGAAAGCGTGGGAAGGCCACTCGTGCGCGCCGGCTCGCCATCATCCGAATAACGCACGCGGTTGTTCGCCCGCAGTACATACGCATAGACGTTGTGGCGTGCCATCGGGTTGGCCGCACGCACACCCTCGAGGAAACCGACTGCTTCCTCCTCGGTTTCGACATGCGCAACCTGGCCGATGAAACGGGATTTCTTCTCCTCGTACTCGGCTTGGGCAGTGCCTTCTATCGTTTTGTAGGAATCCATGTTGTCCTAAGCAGTCATCCAAGCAAACCTTGGCGACTAAAAACTGCGCGGGGACCATTTCCCCGCGCAGTCGTTTCGCTATTTCGCAGCCAGCATCTCGCGGGCAGCGTCCAAAGCGGCATCGAGCCCGTCGGGGTTCTTGCCGCCAGCTTGGGCCATCTGCGGCTTGCCGCCGCCACCGCCCTGGATGTGCTTCGAGATTTCCTTGATGATCGCACCTGCGTTGAAGCCTGCGGCAACGGCCTCGTCGGTGCCAGCGGCCATGATGACGGGCTTGCCGTCCTTCACAGTGCCGATGACGAGGGCGCCCGGCTTCGGGAGGCGTGAACGCACGATGTCCCACGTGTTGCGCATCGCGCCCGTGTCCATGTCGTTCACGCGAGCGATGATGAGCGGGTAGCCCACATCGATGACTCCCTTGAGGAAGTGCGACAGATCGGCTTCGGCCGCTGTCTGCTTGACGTTCTTTGCCTTCGTCTGTGCTTCCTTGATGGCCTTAATGTTGGAAGCCGTGCGCTCGGAGACGTCGAACAGCGGCACGCGCAGCATGTCGGCGGCCTCGCGCAGCTCGGCCTCCATCTTGTTCATGTACGCAAGAGCATCGTAGCTGGTAACAGCTTCAATACGACGTGTGCTCGCGCCAACCGATCCTTCGGAGGTGACCTTCAAAAAGCCGATTTCGGCCGTGTTCTTGACATGGCAGCCGCCGCACAGCTCGCGTGAGAAATCGCTCGCCTCGACGACACGTACCGTCTCGCCGTACTTCTCGCCGAACAAAGCAGTCACGCCTGAGGCGCGCGCCTCGTCGAGCGAGGTCTCGTAGATGTTGAGCGGGATGGCCTTCATGATCTCGTCGTTCGCAAGCTTCTCGATGCGCATGATCTCGTCGCGCGTCACAGCCTGGAAGTGCGTGAAGTCGAAACGCAAACGGTCGGGACCAACGTAAGAACCCGCCTGGTTGACATGCTCGCCGAGCACCGTGCGCAGCGCTGCATGCAGGATATGAGTGCCCGTGTGGTTGCGCGTGATGCGGGCGCGGCGCTCTGCGTCGACGGTCGCCAGCACTTGCTCGCCCTCGATGAGGCGGCCGCTGGTCACCTTTGCATAGTGACACGTCAGACCCTTCTCGGGCGCCTTCGTGTCATACACGTCTGCTGCGGAGTCGCTTGTAGTGATCGCGCCGGTGTCGCCAACCTCGCCACCCATTTCCGCATAGAACGGAGTGGCGTCCAGCACGATTTCGCCTTCCTCGCCCTCGGCGAGAGACGCAACGCGCTGGCCATCCTTGATCAGCGCAATGATGCGCGCCTTGGCCTCGGTGTTGTCGTAGCCCACGAACTTCGTGGCGCCGGTCTCCTTCAGGATCTCGGCCTGAACGCTGCCGTACGTCGACCAAGCAGCTTCGGCGTCGTCCTTCGTCGCGGCGCGGGCACGTTCGCGCTGGGCCGTCATCTCAACCTCGAAGCCCTCCATGTCGACGGACATGCCGCGCTCTTCGCAGATCTCGCTCGTCAACTCGACGGGGAAACCGTACGTGTCGTGCAGCTTGAACGCGACGCTGCCAGGCAGCGTGCCGCCCGCCTCGATGCCCTCGAGCGCCTCGTCCAGGTAGTCCTGGCCGGTGCGCATCGTACGGCCGAAACGCTCCTCCTCGGAGAGGATGACGCTCTCGACGAGCTCGCGGTTGTCGACGATTTCAGGATAGACATGGCCCATGAGCTCGATGATCTGGGCAAAGTACTCGCGCAGGAACGGCCCTTCGATGCCCAGTTTGTGTCCATGCATAACTGCACGACGCAGCAAACGGCGCAGCACGTAGCCGCGGCCCTCGTTCGAAGGAAGGATGCCATCGGCAATCATGAACGACACCGAGCGGCTGTGGTCCGCGCAGATGCGCAAGCTGAGATCGGTCTTGGCCTGCTCGGCGGAAATGGCGCCCGGAATCATGTTGCCGTCGTAGGTCTTGCCCGACAGGCGCTCACCCACGGCAACCAGGCTGCGCAGCACGTCGGTCTCGTAGTTGGACTGAACGCCTTGCATGATGGCAGCCGTGCGCTCGAGACCGAGGCCGGTGTCGATGTTCTTGGTGGGCAGCGGTGCGAGCGTGCCGTCCTCTTGGCCGTCGAACTGCGTGAACACGCAATTCCAGTATTCGAGGAAGCGGTCGCAATCGCAGCCAGGTGCGCAGTCCGGCTTGCCGCAACCGAACTCGGGGCCCTGGTCGTAATAGAGTTCGGAGCAGGGACCGCACGGACCGGTCGGGCCGGCACGCCAGAAGTTGTCATCCTCGCCCAAACGCGAGATGTGGCTCTCGGGAATGCCGAGCGACTTCCAAATCTCGATGGTCTCGTCGTCGTCCTCGAAGACGGTGAAATACAGCTTCTCAACAGGCAGTCCCAACACGTCAGTCGAGAATTCGAGCGCCCAAGCGCACATCTCCTTCTTGAAGTACTTGCCGAAGCTGAAGTTGCCCATCAGCTCGAAGAACGACAGGTGACGACCAGTTGTGCCGATGATGTCGATGTCGTTGGTGCGCACGCATTTCTGAACGGTGGTCGAGCCGATATAAGCGGGATCGAATTCCTTGACGTGCAGGAAGTACGGCTTGAACTGCACCATGCCCGCGCTCGTGAGCAACAGCGATGGATCGTCGGGAATCAACGACGAGGAAGGCATGCGCTTGCAGCCTTTTTCCTCGAAGAATTGCAGGTACTTTTCGCGGATTTCCGCGGTCGTCATGTATTGCATGGAACAGCCTTCCTATTTCTTGTGAGCTGGTTTGTCCTCGTCTTGTTGTTCAACTTTGGGAAGTTTACCCGAAAGGTCTTCAATGAAGGGGAAACTCCCCGTGGCACTTGGCGAAATCTGAGGCGACGGCGCAGTGGCGTCGGCTACTGGGTCGACATGGACGTCCACGTTCGCAACGCCCTTGAAGAACACGCCGTCGGGCGAGACGATACGGCGCCCGGTGCGCTTTTCGAAGTAGTACACGAATACGGATTTCGCCATAGCCGTGAGCGGAATCGAAAGCAGGGCTCCGATGAGCGCGCCCATCAAGCCACCCATCACCGTGCCGATGCCTGAACCCGCCATCAAGGCAATGAACGTGAGCGCCGGATGGATGTCAACCGAATCTCCCATGAGCTTCGGAGACAGGAACGTGTAGACCAACTGCTGCACGATGACGGTGCCAACGAGCGCGATGACGGCAGTCAGCGTGCTCGTCGGGATGCTGACGACGAAGGCGAGCCCGCCGCCCAGCCATGGGCCGACGATGGGAATGATGTTGAGCAGGCCAGTGAGAATGCCGAACACAACCGGACTCGGCACTCCGAGGATTGCAAACATGATGCCGCACACCACGCCGATAACGGCGCACTGGATGAGAGTCGCCTTCAGATAGCCACCCACAACGCGCGTGACCGTCAGATGCAGCATTTCAGCATCGGCATGATGCTTCTCGCCGATGACGCGGTAAGCCTCTTTACCGAGGTTCGGCAGTTCGATGAGCATCCAGAACGCGATGACCAGGCCGAAGCCGATGCACATGGCGATGTTTACAATCGAGGTGCCCGCAGCGACGATGCCCGTTGCGCTGCTTGCCGCAAACGACTGCAGCCATTCGCTGAAGGCCTTGAGCATGCTTGAAACCGTATCGCGCACTTCGTCGCTCTGCAAGAAGTCGGCATAGCGTGCATACATGTCGTTTGCCCATGCTTGGAAGTCAGCAGCATAGGTGGGCAAGCTGGTCATGAGGTCGACGAACTGGTCCCGAATGCCGAAAAACGGCGAGAACACGACGAAGAGCAAGATGGCCAGTACCACGATGAGCAAGGCAAATGCAAGAATCGTGCCGATTGTTCGGTTAACCCCATGCTTATCAAGCCAATTGACAGGCTCGCGGAGTATGAACACGAACACCGCTGCCCAAACGATGATACCGATGGGAATGATAAGGATGCCTGACACGTAGACCGCAATCGCGGCAAGCAGGATTGCGCCAACCCACGTCCAAACGCTGATAAGGCGCCTGCGCGCCTTATCGCTTACGCCCGATCCGCTGGAATTGGGCTCAAAGGTTTTTTCGGAATTAGCCATCGGGGCTTAGGTTGCCCTTCCTATTCCTCAGCCGCCTCGACAGCCTCTTCAGCTGCTTCTTCCTTGATTTCGATGTACTCAACAGGCTCTTCAACTATGTCGTCAGCTTCAGCTTCCTTTGCGGCCTTCGCGGCTTCCTTCGCCTCGGCAGCCTTGTAGTCTTCGAGGGCGCGGGCAACGGCAACGCGCTGCTCGGCGAGCTGCGCGGACTCGTCGCTGGCGGACTTGGCGCCAAGCTTGTTCTTGACCTTGGTGGCCACGCTGCTCACTGCCTTAACAGGCGCGCTGGCGATGTTGTCAACCGCCGTGGTGGCCGAAGATGCCGTATCGGTGATCTCGGTGAGGTCCTCGAGGATCTGGTCGACGCGCATCATTTCGAGGTTGACCGAATCGACCGTGAGCGTGATGCGCTCCATGAGCGGATCGACCTTCGTCATGGCGGGCGTCAAGCTGGTTGTCATGCTCTCAACGTTCTTGAGCGTCTGGTCGAGGTCTTCGACCTTCTGACGTGCGACTTTAATCATCTTCACGAGTTCCAAGAACATCACGGCAAGAGCAACGAGCGCCACGATTCCCGCAACGATCAGCAATGCAAGCAGAATTGAGTTGACATCCATATTGGCCTCCTAGAAATCACGTGGCAGAACTATAGCACGTTTTCGCGCAAATTGCGCGTCAGACCAGCATCAACATATGGGAAACCCCGTCTCCGAACCGGAAGGATGAACCCACCCCGAAAGGTGGGTGCTCGCAGCTTGCTGCCTGGCTTTCGCATCAACAGACGCGAATCCCCATTTCACGCGCAATCTAGAGCTCCCTTGCATAGTTATGTCGGTCCACCGCTAAAGTACGGTTTCGAAAACGGGGCCTGGATTTAGGCTAGCGTATGACCTGCGGAAAAAACAGTCTTGACTTCTTCTCGCTAATCCTCATCACCGCTCTTGGACAGCATGTCAGGTGCGTTGTTGCGCGTGTAGGGAGCAATCGCGCGCAGGGCGGCATCGCGCGCCTCGCGCGCATAGGTCGTCTCCTTCAGCACGAAGCGCATCTTCGCCCACATGCCGTACTCGCCGATTTGGGTCATGAGAATCCACGGGTCCCGCTCGAGCGGCGCTACCTTCTCGATGGCTTGCTTCGCAAGCACTTCCATTTCATGCAGCATTTCGTCGAGATCGCGACCATCGTTCACGAAGGAAATCGTCGTGACAACAAGGAGATCAGGACTAATTTTCTGCACGGTCGTTGAGTTGATGACCGCATTGGGAATCATGTGTATCGTGTTTTCGTAGTCCTTGACCACCGTCTGACGCCAGGTGACATCTTGGACAATTCCCTCAACGCCGCCGACAACGATATGGTCACCCGGATGCACGATGCCCATGAGCGTGACCTGCAGACCGCCAATGAAGTTCTTGATCGTGTCTTGAAGGCCGAGCGAGAGCGCGATGCCGCCAACGCCCAGCGCTGCGAGGAGAGCGTTCACGTCGATATTGAAACATCCAGAGAGCATGATGGATATGCCCAATACCCAGATGACGATACGGGCAATGTTGACGAGGATCGAGCTTTCGGGAAGCGGCAAGCCATCTACCCGCATAAGCTTTCTGATGATGCGGGAAACAACAGCTGAAATGATCGCAGTTGCCAAAACGATGAGTATGGCAGCCACCCACGCTTGCAAACCATCGCCGTGTGTGAAATTTTTTACCCACTCGACTAAGCCGTCCAAAGCACCGCCCCTTCCCTACTCGACCGTTCCGTAAACTTGGCCCCACGCATGACCGACGATAGACGAGTTCAGCTGATCGCACAACCTCATGCGCGTGTAGCTGCCCGGAGGCAGCAACGTGACGATCTCCTGCAAGTCAGCCGGCAAGTCGCTCGACTCTGCAGCGATGACCACATCGAGCCGCCGCACCTCGTAATCGTGGGGCATGCCCTCGTACAAATCATCGACGATAAGCTGCAGCGCTCCAAAATCAGGACTCGGCTGGACCGACATCGTTCCCTCCGTTCATCGCGTTTCACGACCACGAGTGGCACACTGCTCCCAGGGAAGGGTGTGCCACTTTTCGGAAATGGCACACCCTTCCCTGGGAGCAGTGTGCCATTTAGTTCCTATGCACATCAAGACCCGCAACGGTTGCGGCAAGCGCCCCCGTGAACGCAGGCGTCGCAGCGCCGGTCGCGCGAAGGAACTGCACGCCGGCACCGTACAGCTTCACTGCAACAGGCCCCATGGTGTCAGGCGTGTATTCCCCTATGTCCGCCAACGGGACGAGCGGACTCGACTTCTTTCCCTGCAGCGTCGGGTCGACGTAAAGCTGCGCCAGGAGCGGCAGCTTCGTCAGACGCACCGTCTGCTGCGCGTACTCCACCGCTTTGGGAATCGGATCGGCTGTCTCGAATCCGATCACATCGGCGCCCAAATCTTCCATCGCCGCCACGGCCTCGGGCCATTGCTCAAAAGGCAACGGCGTGCGGGCTTTGCGTGCACCCGTGAACAACGGTACTTCAACAGGCTCGTAGAAACCGAACGCATGGGAAGCAACCTGGTCGGCCATATCGGCGTCACCCAAATTGTCGGCCGGCGCCGAAACGGGCTCAAGCGCCTCTTCTCCGATGGCCATCGAGGCGAACACGGGCTTGTCGCTCACTTGTGCAATCCCCATGAGCGCACATTTCATGTCGGAGATGTTGGTGAATCCATTGAGGAAGAACGCGTCGAAACCCTCGTTGCCGAACAAGCGGGCGGCATCGGCGTATTGGGCACGATTCTCGTTGAGCGACGCTTTCGAGGATGGATTGAGCGGCAAGCCGGTCGGTCCAATCTCGACGAGAACGTGTTGGGGTGTGGCATCGTTCGCGATGACCAGAGCTTCGCGGGCAAGCCGCTCGGCGTCATCGTCCATACGCACATGAGCGAGGCGCGCACGCGTGATGTCCTCGGTTGTCGTGACGAGGCACTGGGCTCCTGCGACCATCTCGAGGTTCAAAGCGTCTTGCACCACGTCGGGCTCCATCAGGTTGAGGTACTGCCTGTCGCGTGCCGAATCAATGCCCTGACGAGCCAAAACGGCGTCAATCGGCGCTGAAAGCACCAGCATGTCCTTGTCGAAGCGCAACTCGATATCAGGCATAGCTTCTCCTATCCTCAAGATGCCTCTTTGCCAATGATACCCCGTTAGAAAGGTTACGGCGAAGTGACGTGTTCACCGTTTGTTCACAGCCACTTCGCAAATTGAGCGAATCCGCATCATACCCACTTCAAAACGCTTTTTTATAATGGGTTCAGCAAGAGGAAGGCTCCCCTCCTTCCAAATGCAACTGCTTCGAGCAGTAGCGGTGCCAAGACACCGCATCATCCCCTCCTTAGACGAGGCCCGCCACTAGAGCGGGCCTCGTCGCTTCTCGGTTTACACCAACGCGCCTCCACAGCTGGAGCCAAAGCCGGCAGAGCAGCTGTAGCACAGGGGATTCGTGCGCACCTGGCGCGTTGGAAGCTGGCCCGCCAACAAGTCGTCGACCGTCGCATCGCGGCCGTCAACCTGGATGGGCAAGCCAAGCACGTGATTCGGTTCGCAATCGTACAGGCGGCCATCGTAGTCGACGTTGACCATGTCGCGACACATGAGTCGCGTGATAGACATGGCGTTGAAGTTATCTGCCAGAAGCGCCAGATAATCGTCGAACATGCCCATGTCGAGCAAATCGGCCGCAAAACGTCCGCATGCCCAATTGTTGAACGCGAAAAGATGGTCGAACTTGACGCCTTGATCGCGCTCGAGCACTTTGTGATATATGGATTCGATCATGTCCTGCGGAAGCGGCAGGAACGGGCCCGCCACGTTGTAGACGAGGTCGAGCTTGAGGTCGCCGCCTTGCCCATATCCACGCTTGTTGAGCTCGCGGATGCTCGCAATGGTACGCTCGAACACGCGCGAGCCGCGCTGGCTCTCGGTACCTCGTGGATCGTAGAACGGAAGCGACGCTACGACCTGCGGACCAACTTCTGCGAACACGTCGAGGAAATGCGCGTATTCAGGCTGTTGCTCGAGCGTCAAATTGGTACGTACGATCACGTCGCCGAGCTTTGCAGACTCGCGCAGGAACCATTCGAAATCGGGATGCAGCTCGGGGCTGCCACCCGTGATGTCCATGGTCTTGAAGACGCCTGCTTTGAAAGCATCGAGGCACTTCGCGAGCGTTTCGCGCGACATCGCCTCGGTTTTCTGTGGAGTGCACTCGAGATAGCAATGACGGCATGCCAGGTTGCACGCATAGGTGATGTTCACCTGCATGGTCGATTGGTGCTCGCAGATCTGGAGCAGCGTGGGCTGGCCAACGCGCTCTTCGAACGTCAAGTAGTCGGCACGGTCATAGGCGTCTTCGAGCATTTTCAGATCGACGACGCGCTTGCCCTTGCGCACCTCGAGCGCTTGCTGCGCGCGTTCGGCATTGAATGCGCCGCGGTGGAGACGCGCCGGAGAGACCTCGAAATATTTGCCATAGCGAGACGCTTCGATCATACGAGCCGTATTGCCGCTCACAGCGCGCGGTTTGCCCTTCACGAAACGCAGTTCCGAATCGAAATCGAAGTAGCGCGGCATTTCGGGCATGCCGCCGAGGTACGTGGCGTGTTGGCCGTAGTCTTCTTCAGTCTCTTCCAGACCGTCGCACTTGATGGCGCGGATGGTACGCGAGCGGAAGCTCGTGAAGCCGACGCGCGTCTCGATGGCCAGGTCGCCGACATACATGGGGTCGTCGACCGTCCACACAACATGCGGCCAGCCCGCACGGCGCATGAGCTGCCGGAAATCTTCTGCATACGTGGCACCGCCCAAGCATTCGCTGTGCAACACCGGATCGTCGCGCAGCTCATCGGGAAGGCGACGGCTCGCATAGACGTCGGAGAAATAAAGCTCGCCACCAGGCTTGAGCACGCGGTAAACCTCGTTCATCACCAGTTCTTTGAACGGGGAAAGGTTGACGACGCAATTCGACACGACGAGATCGATTGACTCATCCTCGATGCCAATCGCCGCAAGGTCCTCGATATAGCCCAAACGGAATTCGACGTTCGATTCCTCGAAGCCAAACCGCTTGGCCTGTTCTTGCTGATAGCGCTCGGCAATTTCGAGCTGTTCAGGCGTCATATCGACGCCGATCACACGCCCCGTGGGACCTACGAGCTTCGAAAGCACATAGACGTCGCGGCCCGTACCGCAACCCAGATCGAGCACCGTCGCTCCTTCGAGCGCCGGTGGAATGGGGCTGCCGCATCCGTAGAAACGCGCAACGATCTCGTCGGCGATGAGCGGCATCACATCGAGCACGTATTTCGGTGGCGGCACCGCCTCGCAATGCGGCGCGTCGGTATGCAGGTCATCCGACCCAGCAAGCGTGCGCCCGTAGTATTCGCGCACTTCGTCGTGTATGGTTGTTAATCCCATTCTTGTCCTTTTATATCGCAATGGCGCTGCGCTGACCGGTAATTGAGTCGGGGGCCAGGGCATTGACTCATTGTACGCAATGAGTCAGGGACCAGGGCGCTGACTCATTCATCTGCTGAGGCCGAACACCTATTCGGCATACCTTGAAGCACGTCCCCCGTTGCGACGGCCTTCATCAGCGAACCCGAAGCATTCGGTGAAGATGACGCGGCACTTCAGGTTGTACTTCGACTTGATAGCGTCCATCGCATCTTCGGCGATATCGCCAAACGTCTCCGACTCGCAAACGGCGCGCGCATTCACCACGATTGCAATGCCGGAATACTCGCGGTCGAGCTTGCGTTCGAACTCCAAATCGTAATCGATGCCGACAATCGAGCATTTCACGAAGTCATCGCCCTCGCCTGCTGCAAACAGCTTCAGATGCGGAACGTTGCGTTTGGCTTCGATGAGCCCCTCACGGATGGCTTCCATGAAGTCCTCGATGACCAGATTGAAATCGATGTTCTTGCCGTTGCGCTCCTCGGCGAAGAAACGGCGGTTGTACCAGCACATCTGCGCCTCGGCAGCATCGAACTCCTCGGAGTCGGTGCCCAAATCGCGCGGCTCGGCGGAAGCCTCATGCGAAAGCAGGTAGTCGACCAAATCCTCGATGCCCTCGCCCGTGCGGGCCGACATCGCCATAACCGGAATGTCGGGGTATGCCTTGCGAATGAACGCCAAATCGGCTTCGCGCTCCTCGTCATCGATGAGGTCGATCTTGTTGAGAACGATGACGTCCGCCTCGGCCAACTGCGCGTTCAACAGGAAGCGCATCTCCTCGGGCAGGTGGATGTCCTCCCTTTGCGGCAATATCATGCGCAGACGCATGGGGTCGACCAGGCACACGAGCGGCAACAGATCGAACTTGTCGGGGTACTGCTCCTTCAACGGCACGTACACATGGTTCAACGCGCCCACACCGCAACCAGGAATGTCCGACACCACGATGCCCGCACCGCCGTCGGCCAAACGGTTGATGTGGTACACCAAATCATCTGTGATGTAGCAAATGCAGTCGCCGGGAATCTCGTCTATCGGCACGTCAGCCGTACGTGTGTAGTCGGCGTCAACCAGGTTCTTCGCACCAAGGTCGTTCGCGATGATAGCAACATGACTCGGCTCGCCCTCTTTCTGGTCGCGCGCGTTGACAGCACGCGCCATGGCAATCATGGCCGTGGTCTTGCCCGATCCGAGAAAGCCGCTGAAAATCATGTACTTGGTGCTCATTGTTCCTCCCGCATATGAAAAGTGGCAGAGAGTACTCTACCACTATGTGGATTAGTTGACTATGTCTATTATATGACTTATCAGCTGGTCAACTGGCCGACGAATCGCATTCGAGCGCAGCATCACCTAATCTGCCGGCTCGATATATCTGCGATACAGAATGTTGTTGGTCTCGAGCCATGTATCGATCGTGCCGGTGTCGAAACCGTCGGCGGGATCGATGACGAGCGCGTACATTTCCTCTTCCTTCAGTACGGCATCGAGCGCGTCGGTCAGCTGGATCTCGCCACCCACGCCGGGTTTCTGATCGGCGAGCAGCTCCATGACGCGCGGAGAGAGCAGATAACGGCCAAACACTGCAAGGTTTGAAGGAGCTTCTTCGGGCGTAGGCTTCTCGACGAGCGAATCGACCTTCCACACATCGTCGGACACCACTTCGCCGGCGATGACGCCGAAACGCTTCACTTGCTCCTGGGGCACTGGCATGACTGCGATGACGCTCGCGCCGCCATGCGCGTCGGATATCTCCTGCATGCGCGGTAGCATCGCATTGTTGGGCACGAGCACGTCGCCGAGCAGCACGTAAAATGCTTCGCCGCCTGTCTTCTCGGCGGCGCAGCGCACGGCATGGCCGAGACCAAGGGCTTCTTCCTGGTACACATAGCTGACATTCATGTTGCCGACACGCTCGACCTCGTCGGCATAGGCGTTCTTGCCCCGCTCGCGCAACAGTGCGACAAGTTCGGGATCGGGCGAGAAATGGTCTTCGATGATCTTTTTGGAATGGCTGTTGATGATGACCACCTCATCGGCAGCACTTGCCAGACCCTCCTCCACGACATATTGGATTGCGGGACGGTCGACAACGAGCAACATCTCCTTCGGCTGGGCTTTCGTTGCAGGTAGGAAACGCGTGCCGAGACCGGCTGCGGGAATTAACGCTTTCATGGGTGGTCCTTTCAAACAAAACAACCTTTACATTATAGCGAGATGAAATGTTGAGATGATGCATCGTCAAAACAAAGGGTAGAAAAGGTGTTGACGAGCGTGATAAAATGCCCGCCGAACATTTTGCATGCTGAGAGCGAAAAGAGAATCAATGGACCTTGCACAACAAGCAAAAATCGTCGATTCGATCCATGACACGTTGAGCGATTACGTGGGACAGCGCCTGCGCGTTCGCGCGAACATGGGTCGTTCGAAGATCATCGAGAGCGAAGGCGTTTTGACGCAAGTGCACCCGCGTCTGTTCATCATGGAGATGGACCGCAAACGCGGCCGCACAGCACGCCAGTCGTACCAGTACGTC
>CACZIP010000009.1 GCA_902781245.1 uncultured Coriobacteriaceae bacterium
GCCGGCACCGTCGCCACCCATGCGCATGTCCATGACCGAGTCGCCGAACAACACGACCAGCTGGCCTTTTTGAAGCGATTTGAACGAGCGGCGGCCCCATCCGTCGCCGTAGGTGAACGGGTTGGACCCGAAGTTGATGGCAGCATTCGAATAGTTGCCGTAGCGCGTCACTTCGCCGCCCAGCAAGTTGAAGAGGCGGAAGAAGGGGCTGTTCATCATGATGTTCTGCTCGACGCCCGAGCATTCCTGGATGAAGATGGACTCATTTCCGTAGGTTTCCTTGATGCGCGTAAACTCGCTTGCGATGGTATCGAGCGCCTCATCCCAGGTAATCTGGTCGTAAACTCCCTCGCCGCGTTTGGTGCCCTCTCGGCGCTTCAGCGGGTAGTTCAGGCGGTCGGGGTGGTCAATCCACCTCCTGATGGAGCGCCCGCGCAAGCAAGCCCTCATCTGGATGTCGCCGAACTCGGCACTGCCGGTGTTGTCGGTCTCGACGTACTTGATTTCATCGCCTTGCATGTGGAAGCGCAGCACGCATGCGCCGCCGCAGTTCACGTGGCAATGCGACCAGACGATACGCTCCTCCTGATCTGCATGCGCAAGCTCAGCTGATCCGGAAGCAAGCGATCCGGCAAAGGAAACGCCCGCTCCAGCTGCTGCCGCAGTGCCGAGCGCTCCCGTCGCCTTCAGGAACGTACGCCTCGACAAGTCGGTCTTTGACATGTATAACCTCCCTCTTATGTATCCGATACATTTTCCGTACTAATGATGGTGACGGAAACCAGGAGAGCTGACAAGAACGCAGAATTACTGGACCTGGTACGATATTCCGTAGCAGGTCATACGGGCAGAAGTCACTCAGGGTTCTAGTACCCGCCGATTCAGGCTGGTTTAGTGTTAAACCGCGGCACGCCGGCCTCAGGCCGGTTTCGTACCTTGCCCCGGAGCTTTGTTTAGTTGAAACCGATTATTACGCCAAGCGTCGACGCTTAGCGCTTGTAGTAGAGGTGCGGCTCGTAGGCGACCATCCAATCGCGGAATTCGTCCAGAATGGGCACGAGGCTCTCGCCGGCTTCGGTTATCGAATAGTCCACGCGGACGGGCATGGTGTCGTGAATGGTGCGCGATACGAGGCCGCTCTCTTCTAGCTCGCGAAGCGAGCTCGCCAACATGGTGGGACTTATGCCGGTCACCATGCGCTTCATGTCGCTGTAGCGCAAGGTCTTGTTGTAGTGCAGGGTGCAGAGCAACTTGAACTTCCACTTGCCGCCGAGATGACGAAACATCGCATCCGCAGGACATGGGTCGATGCAAGGACAGTCGTCTACGATCTCGGGCTCCATTTTGCGCTCGCTTTCTCTTAGCCTACGCCGCAGTTTCTCGTATTGTACGCAAATTGTAGCGAATATGGTTTTGGTATTTCAAATCTAACCCCGGCAGCGGACCGCACTGGAGCGTTAACGCGCTAGAGAATGCGCTGCATTCGTCACGCTCTGCGTAAAACCCGGGCGGCATTTCGCCCAACACCTGTCCGAACCGCTATGAGCCGAGCAGGTACGCCTTCATCTCGTCGAGGCGCTCGTTGCAGTCGTTCCAGCCGAGCCAGTAGAGGTCGCCGAGCTTCTCCATGTCGCCTTCGAGCCGCGCCACGTCGACCGGTTCCGACGGAGCCATGCGCAAGAGCCTGCCCTCGGAATGCAGCCATTCGATCTCGTCGCACTGGTGGTTGTAGTCGATGTTGCTCCTGGCGAGCCTGCGGGCGAACTCGGGGTGCTTGCGGTACACCGTCGACGCAGCTCCGTGCAGCCTGTCCTCCTTGCGGAAGTCCTTGTCCCTGGTGCGGATGACGATAATCTTCTCGTAGCCGCGCGCAAGCGCCCACACGTAGGGGATCTTGCAAGCGCAACCGCCGTCGAGATACGGCACGCCGCCGATCTTCACCATGGGAGAGATGTAGGGCATGGTGGCCGAGGCGCGCACGGCGCGCACGATGTCGGGACACTTCCCCTTCTCGAAGTACTCGGGCTCGCCTGTCAGGCAGTTCGTCGCCACCGCGACAAACGTCCGCTCGGGCTGGAAGAAGCGCGCTTCGTCGAAAGGCTCCAAGATGCCGCGCTCCTCCACCAGGAAGCTGATGTCCAGCAAGCTGCGGCTGTGCAAGGCGGCCTTTGCCCCGACGTACCTGCCATCATGACGATGTCCCAAGTTGATGCGCGCCGAACGCCCAATCTGTCCGGAAACGTAGTTCATCCCGCCGAGCGCCCCGGCCGAAACGCCGATGACGCTGCTCATGTTCAAATCGTTCTGCATCATGGCGTCGAGGAAACCCTGCGTGTACAGCCCGCGGAACGCGCCGCCCTCGAGCACGAGGCAGCCGTCGACGATTTGGTCCGAAGCGCTTCCGCGCGGTATATCGGACAACCTCGAGTAAACCGTTTCCTGTTTCGTTCTCTGTATCACACGCTGCATTATGTGCCGCCTTACATGCTTGAGGCGCGCTGAACGCCCTGGTGAGCTGCGTTGACTTGCGCGCCTTTTCGTTCTGCGCTGAAAGCTTCGATGCCGCTTTCAACGCAAGTTGGTGATATTCCTTTGTAGCTATACGATTATACATGCGCAAACGCTATTGAAGGCACCTGCCACAAGCTGGGTGAAGCCTCGCAATGCTTACCTGTGCCCAACAAGCCGTGACAGCTCCTTTCAGAAGTCTTTAAGAATTGGAAGGTATGCTGCATGCACACTGAGCATGATGTGCGGATGGAGGTCCGCGATACAAAACACCCCACCGAAAGAGAGGACCTCATGACATCCAACGTCGGGAAGAAGTTTGCGCTCGTCGCCTGCGCCGCGGCAACGGCGCTTGCGCTCACTGCATGTGGAGCACAAGCGAGCAGCACCTCAGCCGCAGCATCTGAGACGTCAAGCGCCACTTCAACAGCAGCAACCTCGACCGCATCAGCAACATCAGCAGAAACCAGCGCATCTTCGGCAAACACATCCGCAGCAACCACGCCAACGTTCGGCGCAGTTGCCAACACGCTCGCACAAGACGAGTCAGCCTTGGTGAGCGACATCGCACCTAAGTTCACGCAAGAAACTTACAACGATCCCGACACGGGTTTGTCGGTAACCTACAACCTGTTCCTCCCCGAAGGCTACGACGCTTCGCAGAGTTACCCCATGGTCGTGTTCATCGCCGACTCGAGCTGCGCGGGCTCCGATGCCGAACGCTCGCTCACCCAAGGACTCGGCGCGCTCGTATGGGCATCCGACGAATGGCAAGCTTCCAACCCATGCATCGTCTGCGTCCCATCTTACCCTGAGACAATCCTCGACGACCACGGCGCCTACACGACCACCGAATACGTCGAGCTGACTGCACGCCTGATCAACTCTGTTTCCGACACCTACGCGGTCGACACCAACCGCATCTACGGCACCGGTCAATCGATGGGCTGCATGACAACGCTCATCTTGGCATCCGAGTATCCCGACCTGTACGCGGCATGCATGTTCGTCGACGGTCAGTGGGACGTTTCAACCTTGCAAGGCCTTGAGAACCAGACGTTCGTATACTTTGCAGCCGAAGACGACGCCAGCGCATTCGCCGGCATGACCGAGGTCATGGGCATGTTCGATGCCGATTCGGTCAGCTATGCTTCTGCGCAATGGGATGGCACTTGGAGCTGCGATGAACTCTCAAGCGCTGCCGAAAGCCTGTTCTCAGCTGGCAAGAACGCCAACTTCGTCTCGTGGACGACTGGTACGATCGGCGCTGGCTCCTCGGGATCTTCGGGCTCCTCGAGCCGCGGCGGCATGGGTGGCGCAAGCGCCCACATGGCCTCATTCGATTACGCCTACAACTGCGTTGCCGTCATGGAATGGTTGTTCCAGCAGTAGGGTATCTCGAAACGATTTCAACACGAGTTGATGAGTCGGGGGCCTGGCCCCTGACTCATTTTTATGAGGAAGTGAGTCGGCGCCCTGGCCCCTGACTCATTGTGCACAATGAGTCAGGGGCCAGGGCGCCGACTCACTCGCCACTCTTCCAAATCACATCCTGACCGAAATGCCGTACAATGAAAGGGAACGCCCCTCGAGGAAAGGTCGCACCATGAAGCATATCGCCAATATCGCTCTGGATCTCATCGCAGGTTGCGCCGTCGCCTCGCTCGTCGTTCATCGCCGCGTCGTAGCCGCCGTCATCAAAGGCGAGCCACTTCCCGAGCCGCCCGCATGGCACAAAGGCCACCCCTTCTTGAAGAAGGCGTAGTCACGCCCGTGTTTTCTCGCGTTCGGAACATATCTAAATAATCCTTTTCGCATGTTGTCAACTGCTCGGTGAACTGTGGTCTCAATCGTTTCTATTAGTAATATAATAGTTATGTCTGAAAGGAGGGCTATGGGAACGAACGTGTCAATCTATTTGAGCGATGAAGCGCTTGCCAAACTCGATACAGCAGTCACCAAACAAGCAGCCGAAGACCAGGCTCTTGGATTGAGCGGCAGGAAAGTGGCCAATCGGTCGAGCATCATCGAACGGCTCATACGCGAGAACCTTGAAACCCAAGGTGCTCTCGACAGAGCTACCATCACCTATTTCGTAATCAAACTGGGCGAAGCCTATGGTGCTGAACGCATTTCGCTGTTCGGATCGTACGCTCGAGGCGAAGCCACGGCCGAATCTGATATCGATATCCTGCTCGACAAGGGCAAGATTCGCGGTATGGCCGTGCTCGATTTCCAAGACGAATTAGCGGAATGCCTTGGAAAGCCTGTCGACGTTGTAACAACAGCAGGTGCAAGCCAGCGATTCCTCGACAAGATACGCAAAGACGAGGTGGTGCTCTATGAATCGCGATGAGCGCGATTTGGATCAGCTGCACGTCGTACTGCGTTATTGTGATAGGCTCGAAGAAGCCGTGGCGCGCTTCGGCAACTCATTCGAAACCTTCGAAACAGACACGGTCTATCAGGACAGTTGCTCGCTTTGCATCATCCAGATTGGAGAAGCCGTCAATCGTTTGTCTGGCGAATTCGTATCATCGCACCCCGAAATCGAGTGGAGCCGCATTTACGGCATGCGATGCCACCTAGTGCACGGTTATGAAATGTTCGATGCTGAAATCGTTTGGGATGCAATCGAGCGATGCATCCCTCCCCTTCGCGCCTTTTGCGAACAACAGGTTGCATAACAGCGCCATCGAAGAACTCAGCCCCTTCGATACGGTATCGCATTTATGAGTGAGTCGGCACAGCTTCCACTCATAGATAACGCGCTGTCACACTCTCGGGGTTGGCTTTCACCTGTTCGGGGGTGCCACATGCAACGATTCGCCCGCCGGCGTCACCGCCACCCGGGCCCATGTCGATGCTGTAGTCGGCGTTCGCAATCATGTCAAGATCGTGCTCGATGACGACGACGGTGGCGCCGTGCGACACGAGGTCTTGCAACACGTCGAGCAACACTTCCACGTCCAGTGGATGCAGCCCGATGGTCGGCTCGTCGAACACGAACAGCGCATGCGACTGGTCGCGACCAATTTCGCTTGCGAGCTTCAACCGTTGGGCTTCGCCACCTGAAAGAGCTGGCGTAGCCTCCCCCAAGGTCAGGTACCCCAGCCCCAAATCATGCAGAATCTGCAGCTTCGCAGCGACCTTCTTCATGCCATTGCAAACCTGCAACGCCTCATCCACGGTCATGGCCATGAGCTCGGGCAACGGCATCTCCACACTCCCACCTGCACCTTTCAGCGCCTTCGGCAGCTGCCAGGCATCTTTCCCATAACGCGAGCCACGGCAATCGGGGCACACGATGTCAACGTCGGGAAGAAACTGAACATCAAGCGAGATCTGGCCAGTGCCATCGCAGGTCGGACACCGCAACGAGCCGGTGTTGTATGAGAAGTCGCCGGCTTTCAACCCGCGTTCCTTGGCTGCAGGTGACGTGGCGTATGCGCGGCGCAAATCGTCGAGCACGCCAGAGTATGTCGCAACCGTCGAGCGTACATTGATGCCGATTGGCGTGGCATCGATGAGGTTCACGCGCTTGAGCCCCTGCGCGTCAACGTCGATGACGTGCGCAGGCGGCCGACCTCCATCGATTGCGGCCTTCAGTCCGGGAATCAAACTCTCCAGCACGAGCGTGGTCTTTCCCGACCCCGACACTCCGGTAACGGCAACCAACTTGCCCTGGGGAATGTGCACCTCGAGGGGTTTCACGGTATGGATGGCATCGGTGCGCAGATAGATGGCCCCTTCGGAAAACAAGTCGGCCTGCGAGGCGCGAGCTCGTGAGGCAACCGCACGTTTGCCGGAGAGGAACCCCCGGATACGTGACTCAGCGCATGCCTCGATTTCGTCCACCGTACCTTGCGCGATGATGCGCCCGCCCTCGGCACCCGATCCGGGACCGATTTCGATGATGTGGTCGCATTGGCGCAGTACGCGCACATCATGGTCAACCACGAGCACGGAATTGCCATCCCGCAACAGGTCATCGACAACGCCCAGCAGCCCGTCGACGTTGCTCGGATGCAAACCGATCGACGGCTCATCCAGCACGTAGAGCACGCCGGTCGTGCGATTGCGCACGGCTCGCGTCAACTGCACGCGCTGGCGTTCGCCAGTCGAAAGCGTCGACGACGCACGGTCGAGCGAGAGGTAGCCGAGCCCCAACTGCTTCAAGCGCTCGATGGGCTCGGTCATGCCCGACAGGATGCTCTCGGCCATGGGCTGCAGCTCGTCTGGCAGGCTCGGCGCAACAGTCGGCAACCATGCCTCGAGCTCGTCGAGCGTGAACGACGTGGCCTGAGCCAAGTTGATGCCAGCAAGCGTCGTCGAGCGCACCTTGGCCGACAGGCGCGTGCCGCAGCAGTCGGGACACTCGCCTTCTTTCAGGAACTTCGCGACACGCTTCAGGCCCTTCTCGTCCTTCACCTTGGAAAGCGCGTTCTCAACGGTGTAGATGGCGTTGAAGTACGTGAAGTCCATCTCGCCGGCCACGCCGGTGTTCTCGTTGTGATACAGGAGGTGCTTCTTTTCGGCTGGCCCGTGGTATACGATATCGCGCTCCTCGTCCGTCAGTTCGCAAAACGGCACGTCTGTGCGCACGCCCATCTCACGGCACACGTCCTTCATGAGCGACCACATGAGGCTGCCCCAAACGACCACGGCACCTTCGTCGATCGTCTTGGTCTCGTCCGGCACGAGCGTCGAAATGTCCACCGTGCGGACAACGCCCGTTCCCGAGCAAGTCGGGCACGCACCCTCGCTGTTGAAGGCCATGGCCTCGGCGCCGGGCCCGAAGAAACGCTCACCGCACTCGGGGCATTCGAGCTCCTGTTCGAGCGCAACATTCATGGACGGCGGCACGTGATGGCCGTTCGGGCAGACGTGGCTGCCGAGGCGCGAGAACGCCAGACGCAGGTAGTTTAGAAGCTCTGTCGAGGTGCCGAACGTCGAGCGCACATCGGGAATGCCAGGGCGCTGACGCAACGCGAGTGCAGCTGGCACGTGCTCGACCAGATCAACGTCCGCACGCGCCGTCTGCGAGATGCGTCGGCGCGTGTACGTCGAGAGCGCGTCGAGATAGCGCCGCGAACCTTCCGCGTACAACACACCCAGCGCAAGCGAAGACTTCCCCGAGCCCGACACACCAGCGATGCCGACGAACTGTCCGAGCGGGATGTCGACATCGATGTTCTTCAGGTTGTGCACGCGCGCCCCGCGCACGGAAATGTGGTCCGGCTGTTGTTCCATGGTTCCTCTGTTCTCGAAACGCGCAGAGGACGCAATGCCTGCTGTCGCGTTTTGCTCAGATAATCGGCACGCAAGCTGACGATTGCCTTGCCGACGAGGGAACATGGTAACCCGCAAGCGCTGTTGCGGCAACTTCAGAACGCGGCGCCCCGAATAGCCCATCTTGCAAATTCCCGCACCGCCCCTCCTTCGTGAAAGCAAGCCCAAAACCAGCATACTCAACAAGCCGACTCTCGCGTTTGCTCGTATTGCCCCTGCTATAGTGAATGAGAACCCGACACGAAGAGACGCCGTATAGCCGCTGTTCCGCGCCCACGAACGTCGGCAGCGACATCGCCTCATGTCATTGGAGCAGTGAATTACCGAGCAGGAGTTGCCATGGACAAGCGAGAGGTATACGAGTTCCTGCACATCAAGGGCATTGAGTTCGAGGTCACCGAACACGAAGCCGTGTACAACATGAAAGAGCTCGACGCAGTCGATCTGCCCTACCCCGAAGACGACGCCAAGAACCTTTTCGTGCGCGACGACAAGAAACGCAACTACTACCTCATCACCGTCAAAGGCGACAAGCGCGTCGATTTGAAGGCTTTCCGAAAATCCTTTGATACGCGACCGTTGCGCTTCGCTTCAGAAGACGACCTGGAAAGCATCATGGGCCTCATTGCCGGAGCTGTAACACCACTCGGCGCGCTGAACGACGACGAATGCAAAGTGCACCTGTTCATCGACGAAGAGTTCCTCGGCGATCCCGGCCGCATCGGCGTGCATCCCAACGACAACACGGCCACTGTTTGGCTTCAAACGCAGGATCTGATCGATCTCGTTTCCGAGCACGGCAACACCGTAACTGCGTTCGATGCCTCAGCGATTCAGTTGGTCCAATAGCGCAGGAAGCCAGGCGATTGCGAAGGCAAGCGCATTCCGACTCGGATACAATGGGTTTCCAAAAACCGCATGAAAGGCACATGATGACCGAAGTCCGCGCATACGAACCAGCCGACATTCCCGCGATGGTGGAGATTTGGAACGAGGTCGTGGAGGACGGCATCGCGTTCCCACAGGAGGATGCGCTCGACCTTCAAAGCGGCACGGCGTTCTTCGCCGAGCAGACGCACTGCGGCATCGCCATAGATGGTGGCGAGGTAATCGGCCTCTATATCTTGCATCCCAACAACATCGGGCGCTGCGGGCATATCGCCAACGCGAGCTATGCCGTGGGATCGGCTGCGCGCGGCAAGGGTGCGGGACGATTGCTCGTCGAGGATTCGCTGGCGCAAGGACGTGCGAACGGATTCCGCGTGATGCAGTTCAACGCAGTCGTCGCATCGAACGCTGGCGCCCGCCATCTCTACGAGAAGCTGGGATTCGTGCAACTCGGGACCATTCCCGGCGGCTTCCGCATGCCCGACGGTTCCTACGCCGACATCTGCCCGTACTATCACGAGCTCTAGAGGTTGCGAGCGTTTTCCGAGCACCGACGATTCGAGCTTCAGCCCATCAGCTTGTTCATGCCCGCGCGCCCCGCGCCTACGATGATGGTCTCGTGATTGAATGTTGTCATGGCCGTTTCCTTCCTTGCTGCTTTTCGAAGCATTCGCGATTTCTGTCACAAAATCGTGTTTTTACAATTCGAATGCTTGATTCTCGTGCCTATTACGGCTCCCCTATCGCCTCTGCTCGGCGTTTTCCCAGCTAGCCAGGAAATCCCGAGCGGCAACATCCTAATCTATTTGTAAAATCTCTACTTTGTGACACTATTTCGCGCAGGGCGGCGATGATGCATGATTATCTTTTTGATTTGGGATATGCCATGCGACCCTCGGCCAGCGCCTTCACGGCGTCCACCGTAGATACGAGCACTTCGTTCGACGAGGAGGCTCTCATCGCCGAATGCGTCGGCAAGTTCGAGCAGAAGACGTACGCCGACGCCGAGACCGGTGAATCCATCACCTACAACGTGTACCTGCCCGAAGGCTACGACGCCTCGAAGAGCTACTCGACGGTCGTCTTCATCGCCGACTCCAGCTGTGCGGGCAAGGATGCTGTGCAGTCGCTTTCCCAAGGACTCGGCGCGCTCGTGTGGGCAAGCGACGAATGGCAGGACGCGCATGAGTGCATCGTGCTCGTGCCCACCTATCCCGTGACCATCCTCGACGACCACAGCGGCTACACCACAACGGAATACGTCGAGATGACCAAGCGCTTCATCGATGCCATGGCCGATGAGTACGCCGTCGACACCAACCGCATCTACGGCACCGGCCAGTCCATGGGTTGCATGACCACGCTCATCCTGGCTTCCGAGTACCCCGACCTGTACGCGGCATGCATGTTCGTCGACGGGCAGTGGGATGTCTCGACGCTTTCGGGCCTCGAAAACCAGACGTTCGTGTACTTCGCGGCAGAAGACGACGAGCGCGCGTTCGCCGGCCAGCAAGAAGTCATGGCCATGTTCGATGCCGATAACGCCTCTTATACCTACCAGCAGTGGGATGCCGCCTGGAACGCCGAGCAGCTGACCGATGCCGCTGCCGGGCTGACAGCTGCAGGCACCGATGCGAACTTCGTCTCGTGGAAGACGGGCACGATTCCCGGTAGCGGGCAAGGCGCCGGCGTCCACATGGCATCGTTCGACTACGCCTACAACTGCAAGGCCGTCATGGGGTGGCTGTTCGAACAGTCCAAGTAAGAAAGCAGCTCGCTTCAAACAGAAGTGGCCGCCGGAATAATCCGACGGCCACTTGATCGTTTTGTTTGACACACCGGTACCTGGTACCGATGTGTCATCCCACCACTCGACAGTGAACGAAAGCCCTACATCCTCGTTGCCTATCGCTTGCTCACATCCGTTGCGTCGGAGCGCATGACGTTGTTGTAGGGGTAGCGCGCGATCTTGGCGCGGATCTTCTTCTGGCGCTGGCCGGGGTTGCCCCACAGCACGTAGACCTCGGTGCCCTCCTCGGCGAAGGCGGGGTCGATGCAGCCAATCGAGATCATGTGGCGGAAATAGCAGGCATTCTGACGACCGAACGACGTGCCGATCTTGCTGCCGTCGGCGTCGACGACGTAGTCGTGGTGCACGAAGGGGCTCATCCAGAACTCGACGTCGCTCGGGCTCTCGATGGGCTTGTACGGCTCGACGTCCTCACCCTTGAACTGGCTGGCAAACACGTCGGCAACGTCATCGGCATTCCACTCGAAGGTCACGACCTTGCGCGTTGCGGGGTCGGCCGCCATTTTCTCGCATGCCTCGCGCCCGACGAAGTCGTGGTCGAGATGGATCATGCGGCCCCAGCCGAACTCGTAGGGGTTATGGAAGAACGCGTTGCGGTCGTCGGCTGCCGAGCCGTCCAGGATGAAGCCGTTCTCGTCGCAGGTCATGATCTGGAATTCCATGCCCGGCGTGCTCTTCAGGTAGTCCATGAGGCCATCCATCTGGCTGCGCGGCTCCAGGAAATGCACCTTCAGCTGCGGGAATCCATTCTCAGCGTGGTTCATGGGATAGCAATGCGAGCCCAGACGACGCATGCCGAGGGGCTCACCGACCTCCCAGAGCTTGTTGTAGACCTCGTGCGCGTCGCGGATGTCGCCATGCACCTCGTAGGCGATCGTGCCGGCCATGCCCACGCGACAGATCTGCACCGGATGCCCGCAGATTTGTGAGTCGCGATAGCGCAGATGCTTCATGTCGTGGAAGTCCTCGCCTGTCGCTGCTTCCACAACCTCGAGCGACACCGGCCCGCCGATTTGGAACAAAAAGACCTGATCGGTTACGAGTTCGCCGGTCACACCGTACTCCTCGCCGTACATCTTATCCAGGTAATAGTTCAGGATGGGAACCATCCAATACGTGGTCACCTCGTCCTCGGCGGTACGCATCATGACGCCGTCGCACAGCACGCGGCCCTGTTCGTCGACGCACAAACCGTGCTTGATGCGACCGACCTCGAAGTTCTTCATGTTGGTCGCGCACACGCGCCCGAGGAAGTCAAGCACGCGCTCGCCGCGGATCTTGTACGTGTCGGTAGGGTTCAGGCCCGCATGCAGGTAGCACGTCGTCTTCCACGAGGTGGTCTCGTCACGCCAGTTCGTGAACTCGTAGGGCGAGATGTGCATCGACAGCGAAAGCGAGTAGCTCGCTGCCGGCGGATTGGGAATCGGATGCCAAGGGTCGAATGCAAGCACGTGGTTGTTCTCGGTCATGTTTCCTCCTCGTCGGGTTGCTTGACTTGATGCTACTTCCAACGAGATGAAGAGTATGTCCAGCGGCAGCCGCGGTCTACGTGCCTATGTACGAGCATCATCCAGGTGAATTGGAAAATTTCACAAATCGGCAGGTTTCGGCCCCAAACCACGCAGCGCGAGCGCCAGCTGAAGCGAGAAGCACGTGTGCTCGTCCGACAAATCGACTCCCACCGTCTCCTCGATGCGCTGGACGCGGTAATACAGCGAGTTCTTGTGCATGTGGAGCGCCTTCGCAGCGGAAGCGACGTTTCTGCCGCAGTTCAGGTAAGCCGCCAAGGTTTCGACGTAGTTCGTGCCGTCGAGAGCGTCAAGCTGGTCGAGAAGCTCGAGCTCACGTGAAGCGAACGAAGCGCGCTTCTCAACATTGGACGTCGTCGCAAGCTCCAAAAGGTGCTGAAGCGCCACGCTGTCGTACGGGATGATGGCGCCAGGCTCGGCTTCCCCGGTGATCCGTATCGCCGCGTCGGCCTGGCGCCACGCGCTTCCCAAAAGCGTAACGAGCTTAAACGCCCTGCTGCACCCCACGACGACGCCGCCAAGGTACGCTGTAGCGCGCAGCCGTTCGGCGACGCGCGCAAGAGAAATGGCGCCGTCGATCACCTGAACGCATTCGCCCTCGCGAAACGTGCTGGCAGATCCCGGAAAAGCACGATCAAGATGCGAAGACAAGTATGATTGCGAGATGGCTTTCTCGGGATTCACCTGCCTGAGCACCAGCAGGCGAACGGTTTGGGGCAGTTCGCAACCAAACGATGCCATGCGCCTTCTGGCCTCTTCCTCGTCTCTCATCTCGTCCGCTATCAGCCTATTGAGAACTTGCTTGCATCCATCCGATAGCGGGCTATCATAGCGAGTTCTGCGCAGCTCGTATGCAAGCGTTTGGCATACAACGGGCAGCAGCTCTTCATCGTCTGCTTCGAAAGGTCGTTTCGCCTCGGTCACCACCACATGTCCCAGGAGTTGCCGGCCATCGCGCACGCGGGCCGCCAGGTAGCGCGGATGCCCCTCGAATTCACCGATGATTGGCTGGTCACGATGGTAGATTTTCTCCAAAGCTCCTGCTTGCGCAGCCATGTTCACCAAACCCATCTGCCGGTCGAAGTCATTCTCAGCAGAGAAATCATCGGGCCCTTCGCCCATATCGGAACTCTTGCAAATGACCACCATACCCATATCGGCCATGAAGATCGGGTTTCCGAGAAGCGATGCCGCAACATCGACGAGGTGCTGGAGCCCTTTGTGGCTGAGATGGGCATCGAACAGTTCGAGCTTTTTCTCCGAGATACCCATGCATCCCCCCGTCGGACCGCTTCGAATGAGACATCAGTACCTGGTACCAGTGTTTCATTTCCCAAGGGTTCTCAACTTGGGATTTGTGAAAAAGCACGAATACCTCAGTGAATCTTTGGGTTAGCGCCTGCTCTAATACATGCCTTCTTTTGCTAAGTTCAATTCAACTCAATCCAGACTATATGAACCAGTGCGCAGCAAGCAAACGAACCGCCCAGACGCGACAGCAAGCGAAAGGAAGCGTGACGACCATGAAAAAGTACCCGAAGCTCGGCAAGTCCTGCACGATTCGCGGAGTCACCTACCGGAACAGAATCTTCAGCACACCCACTGGACTTACATATCCAGACGAATACAGCGGCGCGCCGGACTTCCGCACGGTGCTGTTCTACGAGAAGAAGGCGCGCGGCGGTGCGGCGAGCGTAAATTACGGTGAGACGCCGGTGAACGACGTGGATGCGATCAGAAGGCCGAACGTTGATGTCATTAGACCAGATTTCACCCGGATGATCTTCCCCGCCAAGGACTGGATAAAGTTCACAGATGCCATCACCAGGCACGGTGCAAATCCTTGCGTCCAGCTTGCACATGCGGGATTGTATGGAGTGCCGGTCTTCAACAAACAGTCGACGGGAAAAGTGATCGGGCCGGTAGACATGGATCGAGAAGACGGCGTCCATGTGTCGGCAATGGACGAGGCCGACATGGAGCGCATCGCGAACGATTTCGCAGAAGCAGCCCTCTGCGCGGTGCAGTCGGGATTCAACCAGGTGATGGTGCAGTGCTGCCACGGGTGGCTACTCGCGCAGTTCCTCTCCCCCGCTTGGAACACGCGAACGGACGAATACGGCGGCCCCATCGAGAACCGTGCGAAGTTCCCGCTGCAGGTTCTTCGGACAGTCAGGGACAAGATTGGAGACGGAGTCGTCATCCAAATTCGCATCAGCGGCGATGAACACCAGGAAAACGGCTGGTCGATTGACGATTGCATAGCGTTCTGCAAGATGGCGGACGAATTCGTGGACATCATCGAAGTATCGTCTGGCGACTACCACAATTCCGAGCACCACTGCTGGGTGAACCCGCTCATGAACCGCTTCGTGAACGTGCCCATAGCGCGTGCCCTGAAGGAAGCTGGCGTCCAGGCGAAAATCACTGCTGTGGGAGGGCACAACGATCCCGAAAAGATGGACCAGCTCATCGAGGAGGGCGTAATCGACTTCTTCTCGATCGGCCGCGGGATCCTCGCCGACTCCGACCTTCCGAAGAAGCTTCTCTGCGGACGGGAAGAGGACGTGAGGCCATGCATCCGCTGCAGCGACTGCATGGCAGGCCTCTACACGGGCTTCTACCAATGCAACATCAACCCGGAAGCTGGACAGGAAGCGTACCTGTTGGGAACGCCGACCCCCAAATCCAGCAAGAAGGTCGTCGTCGTAGGCGGCGGCGTCGGGGGAATGGAGGCGGCGATCACGGCTTTTGACAGAGGGCACGACGTCACGCTGGTCGAGGCGGGCGGCGCGCTCGGAGGCGCCTTGCTGTTCGCCGACCATAGCCATAAAGAAGATTTGAAACGGCTGAAAGACTACTACGTTCGCCAGGTTGAGAAGCGCGACATCAAGGTCATGCTGAACACGACGGCAAACGCCGCACTTCTGGACGAGCTGAATCCGACCGATGTCATCGTAGCCGCAGGAGCAACGCCCCGAGCACTCAACGTTCCCGGAACTGAGCATGCCCGATACGCGACCGCGGCCTACTTCGAACCCGAGACCATCGGCGACAAGGTCGTTCTCATTGGAGGAGGCACGGTCAACTGTGAAATTGCCATCAGCCTCGCCGACGCTGGCAAGGATGTGACCATTTTGGCAGTTAGGAACACGATAGCCAAAGGCGCGAACATGTTCATTAAGACGACTCTCGACGAGATGTTCGCGGAACGTGCCGAGTCCATCCACGTAATCACCTGGGCTGCCACGAAATCGATTTCCGAAAGGTCGGTCACGTACACGAACAAGAACGGCGATGATTGCGAGATACAAGCCGACACCGTTCTGTATGCCATCGGCAGCGTACCGAACTCGTCGATCGTCGAAGAGCTTCAGGATTGGCCGAACTGGGAAAGCTTCCGCGCTGTCGGCGACTGCACGGGCGCAAGCATCGTCAAGAAGGCAATCCATCAGGGACACTACGCAGCACTGGATATCCTCTAGAGGAATCTGCAAGCTTATTGAAACAGCGGTACCTGGTACCGATGTCTCATCCAGGGGGAATGATGAGAATCGAGCATGTTGAAGAATTCATCGACCTTTCGGTTACGCTGAACTTCACACGGACGGCGAAGCACTTCTTCGTCACGCAGCCCGTCCTTTCCAAGCATATCGCTTCTCTCGAACAGGAGCTCGGTGGCAAGCTCTTCGAACGGGACAAGCACAACATGAGAATGACGCCGTTCGGAGAAGCGCTCCTGCCCTTTGCCAAGCAGCTTGTCGGCGACAAGAACAGAATGCTCGCCGAAGCGCAGAGCCTCGCTGCCGGAGGGTCCTCTTCCATTAAGGTTGGGTTCTTGCAGGGCGCTGCCGGAGGGCACATCCCCGAAATCCAGAAGCGCTTCCACAGGTTGCACCCGAACGTTACCGTCGAATACTTCACCTATGAATTCGATCGGATCTTCGAATCGCTCAACGACAACTCGACGGACGTGATCATAGGGGGGCTCACGCTGTCGCTTCCTAAAGACGCGTACGAAGTGCGTCAGGTTTACGAGGATTCGTATTACGCACTCGTAGCTTCCTCCGACCCCCTGAGCTCCTTGCAAGCGGTATCTCCCGCAGACCTCAGTGGCAAAACCGTTGTCGTACCAGCTCCTTCGTTCTTCGGGCGCGATATTGAAGCCCTTAGCAACTGGCTCGACCCGCTCGCCAACGGCATTACCGTGCGTGAGTCCATGCACGACATCAACGCCGCCCCGCTTTCGGTCAAAATCAGCAACGCCGTGAGCATCACCTTCGGGCACCTTGCGTCGTATTACGGAAGCGATTACGAACTCATTCCGGTGGAAGGGTTCGACAAGTCGCTCGACATCGTCGTCACCTGGCGGAAATCCGCCGAAAAGCCCTTCTTCGAAGACTTTGCGTGCATCGTCAAAGATGTCATCGACGAGTTCGGGTATTAATGCCATAAACAGGCAGCAAACGGAGATGTAGGTTAATTCGCGCAGGGCGTATTTTTGCACTGAGACCCATTGCGTGAATAAACCTGCGCCCTTGTTTACGTCATCGCGCACTCGAAGGAAGACCGGGTGGCAACGGCAGCGGAGCGCCGCACGAAGGGCATGTTGTCATGCCCTTCTCGAACGGTTCTCCGCACTTGCGGCACTTCTTGCCCGCTTCTTTAAGCCAGTCATACCTTCCGCATTTGTTGCAAAGATCACAGGGGTAGCAAGCCATGATCGACACTACCCGCTCGCCATGGAGGGATCGAATCCGCTCAGACGAGACGCAATGGCCATCGCCAGCTTTAACGTGCAAGCAATGCCCAAGAAGCCAGCCGCGATCGCAATCGGCCACAATTGCACCACGACTTGGCAAACCACACCAAAGCCTCCTTCTTTCACAATGTTGATGAACATGCAAAGGCACAAGATTACCGTCACGTTCACAAGGCTCAGAATGAGGCTGGTAACGAGATGCCGCATAAACCCCGATTGAAGGCCGAGCGCGTCGCACACCTTCTGCGCAATGCCGAGGGTGGGTATGATATCGCCCATTGCGTAGCCAACGCAGACGCTTAAGACAAACGCTTGCAGGAACCCGATTGCAAGTTCCT
>CACZIP010000010.1 GCA_902781245.1 uncultured Coriobacteriaceae bacterium
TTCCGCAAAACGCCGAACCGGACAAGGCATCCCAGTACCCATTCGTTGTTGCAACCCCCATGAGATTGGCGCTCATTCCACGCTTCATACCGTAGGTAGCAACCTCTTCGGAAGTTTCAACGGCAGTTTGGCCCGCCAACCTGTTTCCGATCACTATGCCTGCGTTCTTGATCGCGGTTTCAACTGTCTGGGAAATCGCCAACGTGCCGCCGACGATATAGACCTCGTGAATACCCCCGCGTTTGAGCGCGGCCAGCGTCTCTGCAGAAATCGATTTTGACCCATTTGTGAGGAAGATGGGCATATGCATTGCATAGCTGATGGGAGCCGCGGAAAGAGCATCCCAATATCCATCGTTCGTGCAGATGAAAGCTGTGGTAGCCCACTGCCCGCCTGTAAGTTTCACGGCTCGATCGTAGATGCTGATAGCGGTTCCAACTGCATCCTGACCGGCGCAGCGCTCAATTTTAGCGCCACCAGCCGCCTGGGCGGCAGCCCTGGCTACGGCATCGGTTATGGCCATAGTCCCTCCGCACACGATGATAGTGCCAGGGCGGAGTTTTGCCAGTTGAGCACGCGCCTGTTCCGCTAGATATTTCGCGGGAGTCATGATAATCGGCGCGCCGACCATGCCAGCGATGCCCGACGCCGTGAGAGCGTCCCAATAGCCTTCGGATGTGACTAGGATGGCGAACTTCCCGGATGCAAACCCGCCTGCATTCACAATAGCAGACATGGTGTCGAGGGCGGTATCGCCCGAAAGTCGCGTAATGGAAGCAGATGATCCGGCGACGGGAGTCGGCTGAACGCTCAGCGCATCGAGGTTCGAAGCAAGGTCCCTTTCCATCCAGGCAATGCGTCGTTTCATCCAATCTGCCAGATAATCACGCGATTGCTCATACGTGGGAAACTTCACAACCACAACGTTGGTCGGATCGTAATAGCCCCATTTCAGCTCATCGAGCGCAAACGCGGAGCGCATGTTTGCAACAATGCTGGAAAGCGAGCCCGCGCCCGTTCCAACCCATTTTTTCGCATTCGACAGGAAGCCAGACGACAGCTCTTTTTTCACTGCGGCAATGAATTGCTTGTTCTTCGCGAAGAAGGTCGAGTTGGGGTCGGTTATCCCGGCAGCGTCGATGTATTCTGCATAGCCTTCGTACATATGCACGCCGAACGATAGGTCAAGATCCCATACAGGCCCTGCGTGAAGCACATCTGAACCCGCACCCTTGTAGAAGAACGTCGACGAATAACGCATGTAGTCAGAGCTCTTGCCGAGCTCGTTCACGAGGAAGTATTTAGCAAGCGATGCGAGATCGAAATATTTCGCAGCGTTGCCATCAGAGGTGGAGGCCGCATTAATAGCAGCTTGAACGAACTCGCTGATGTACTTGACCTGCCCCCATGTGGCATTTTCGGGAGACTTCAGGACAAAGTAGCCAACGCTCGTGTTGAAATAGCATCGCTCGCTGTTGTACGTTGCGTTGTCGAGCTCGATGAGGAAACCGCCCGTCGGATTGGATACGACCGTGCGTGTGCCGTCGTTCACAAAGCGGAAGATATATCCGTATGCGTTCGTTGCCACCGCGGTCGGCAGGCCTTCGAGTGCGCTGTCATCGAATTCTGCAATCTCGACACGACCTGTCCCCACCTGAACCTTTTCGGTGAGAAGGTAAAGCCCGCGATACTCACCGTCGTAGTAAAGATCGACGTACTCGCAATCGGGAGTTGCGGTGAGACCAGCGGCAATCGCGGTCTTGAGAGCAATGTAATTGTGCAACAGCGTGTCGTCGTAGGCGTTGGCAAGCAGAATCCAGGTCTTGGATTTGTTTGCAGACGCACCATCGAGCAGCGAGGCTTTGCCTGCAAGTTTGATTTGATAGGGCTTCTTGTCAGCGCCCCAAGTCGAGTTGCCGCGGCCTTTTATCTGTGTGAGCTCGGCATCTTGCACGACCACCGATCCGTTTGCTGCAACAAGTGTGATCGTGCCAGTTGTCTTGGCGGAATGGTCAGCTGAGTTTTCGATGTATGCGCGACCTTCGTTTGCGGGATCGTCACTCTTGAGATACAGGGTTCGGACGCCCGTTGATTTGGCAACGTGAAGCGTGCGGATGAGGCCATTTTCGGTTGCTCGCACGTACACCACACGCGCGCCGACCTCATCGGCTGAACAGGTGGCGGCGTTGAAAACGGCATCAGAGTAGTTGCCGTTTCGCTCCGAAGAAGCAAAAACCAACCTTCCCAAGTATTTCTCAGCCCACGATATACTGAGCGCATTCAGGTTTGCGTACGATGGCAGGATAAGGTAATCGACCCCGTCGATTCTCTGCATACGAACTATCTCGTATGCGCCACCCGTCGCGACGGTCGCTACTGGATCGTATTCCGTCGCGAGAGGTGTGGAAGTCGGCGTTGGATCATCTTGTGTTGCAAGTGCGGCTGACTGCGCCACGGCAACAACAGGCTGAAGGCTGTCCTCGGCAGATGGTTCGGCAGCCGCGTTGTCGGCAGCCGTATCGGTGTTGGTCTTTTCTGCTGACGTTATTCCGGCAGTTGTCGCAATCTCAGCAGCTTCGGAAGCGTCTACGTTTTCGGCAGCTTCATCGCTT
Organism: uncultured Coriobacteriaceae bacterium; assembly: GCA_902781245.1. Taxonomy (GTDB): domain Bacteria; phylum Actinomycetota; class Coriobacteriia; order Coriobacteriales; family Eggerthellaceae; genus UBA9715. The sequence goes on from CACZIP010000010.1 coordinate 2,613, forward strand.
TTGGCATATTTATCGCCATCGAATCCGCCCGCGCCCAGAACGCCGGCTTCGGCATCGAAGCTCGCAGTTGCGCTTTCATCGGCACCAACTGTGACGGTAGTATTTCCATCGGCATCGGCTGCGACATCGATGCTTCCAATGCCGATTACATTCGCGCCCGTATCTTCAACAGCCTCAATCGCTAAATCGCCAGCATCTTGCAAGTTGGTCGAGGGCTCGATTGCGGTTGTGCCTTCTGCTGCATAGGCATGCGAGGGAGCGGCGATTGCAAATGCCGCAAACAATAGAACGGCGGCCAAAACCGTAATCCGACGTACTGATTCCACCACTAACAAAACCTTCTCTTTAACGGCGCCTTTCGCTTAGCGCCTTTTCAAAACAACGATGGCACAGTGCTCCCAGGGAAGGGTGTGCCGTTTCCAAGAGTGGCACACCCTTCCCTGGGAGCATTGTGCCACTCGGGACCTAGCGCCCCTTCGCCATCTTGGCGGCGATTTCCTCGGCCGAGAGCTGCGTTTCCTCGAACACCTCGTCGGAATCGAGGCCGAACGCCGTATGAAGCACGCGCACCGCTTGAGCCGCCTGGGCGGCATCGACCATCACCGACAGACGAATCGGCGAAGTGGAAATGGCCAGGATGTTGATCTCGTTCTCGCCGAGAACCGTGAACGCCTTGGCCGCTACGCCTGGCGTCGACTTCATACCGGTGCCGACAAGGCTGACCTTGGCCACGTTCTCGTCGATGACGACCTCGCGTGCCGAAATCTCCGGCACAACGCGGTCGAGGGTTTCCTGGGCACGCGCAAGGTCGGCCGCAGGGCACGTGAACGAGATGTCGGTGAAGCCGTCTTCCGAGACGTTCTGGATGATCATGTCGGTGTTGACCATGTTGCCTGCCAACGAGCTGAACACGCGCGCAGCGATGCCCGTCGCATCCGGCACGCCGCGGATGGTCACCTTGACCTCGGACGTATCGTGTGCAATGCCGGTGATTACGGCTTCCTCCATCATGTTGCAGCCCTCCTTGACATAGGTGCCTTCCGCGTCGGAGAACGCCGAACGCGAGTGAATGACGACGTTGAACTTGCGCGCCAGCTCGACAGCGCGCATCTGCAGCACACCCGAGCCGGACCCAGCCATCTCGAGCATGTCGTCGTAGCTGATCTCGTCGAGCTTGCGGGCGTGCGGACACACGCGCGGGTCTGCCGAGTAGACGCCATCGACGTCCGAGTAAATCTCGCAGACATCGGCTTCGATGCCCCACGCCACAGCCACAGCCGTCGTGTCCGACCCGCCACGGCCGAGCGTCGTGATGTCGCCGTTTTCGTCGATGCCTTGGAAGCCGGCAACGACCGCAATGTATCCTTTGTCGAGCGCATCGACGATGCGCTTGCCGTCGACGCTGATGATTTTCGCCTTGTTGTGCGTTTTGTCGGTGACAATGCCGGCCTGACGTCCCGTAAACGACATGGCGCGGTAGCCGCGCGCTTCAATGGCCATGGCAAGAAGCGACATCGAGACCTGCTCGCCCGTCGAGAGCAGGCGGTCCATCTCGCGCGTCGGCGGGTTGGGGTTGACTGCAGCCGCAAGCCCCACGAGCTCGTCAGTTGTCTTGCCCATGGCGGAGACAACCGCTACGACCTGATGGCCTTCTTGCTTGCGGGCGATAAGTCGCTTCGCGACATTGCGAATGCGTTCAGGTGAGGCGACAGAGGTGCCGCCGAATTTGCAAACTATTAGTGACATGCTTTTCCTAGACGTTCTTCAAAACGATATCTGCCATGGTGTCGCTAACGGCGTCACATGCGTCGCAGGCAGCCTCGAGACGATCGAACAGGCGCGACCACACTTCGACGCGTACCGCATCTTCGTTGTCCTCCGTGTAAAGCTTGCGAATTGACTTCATGTACAGGGCATCGGCTTCTTCCTCGAGGTCCTTCACATCGGAAATCATGGCGCGAATCTTCTTGACCTTCTTGAACTCGCGGAAGTTTTCCATGGACTTACGCAACGCTTTGAGGCTTTTATTGATGATGCGCGCGAACTCAATGGCATCGTCGTGCATGAAGTGGATGTTGAACATGTAGAAGCGCTGCAGGACACCCTCGATCATGTCGGTGACGTCGTCGATCCTACCAGCGAGCTCGAGAATGTCCGCACGCTCGATGGGGGTGATGAAGTCAACGGAAACGCTCGTGTGAATCTCGTGATTCACCTGGTCGCCCTTGTGCTCGATCTCGTGCGCACGTTTGAGGATGTCCTCGAGCTTGTCGGCAGATTCGAAGTTCTCAATTGCCTCGACGAGAATTTCGGATTCCTCCAAAGCGATTTCGATCTGCTGTTCGAATGCGTCGAAGTAGTTGAACTTGCCCTTCTTGGCCATAATGCCTCCCGTGTTGGTTATGTCGGTGACTTCCAATTGTACAGCATTGCAGTCTGGGTTTTCTGCTTGCAACCAGCCCTTAACCTTTGTTATCGCTTACCTTTCATAATAATCCGCATATGACGAGCTCTATTTCGCAGGCTACGCCGGAAAACACGGCTTCATAGTTTGTGGCCTTGTTCCAGACAACCAAACTGCCAAACAAGGGGGATTTACGATATCATCTTCCTGGAAAGTTCGTTTTGATTACACGAATTGGAACAGCATGCGACGACCGACATTCGACAGATGGATCAGACGCGAGATACTGCGCATTTCGAAAGCCAAGTCATTTAATTTCAGGAAGCTGGTCGCACAGGCACAACGCAACAACGCGCCCGACCGACTGGCTGCTGCGCTGTTGCTGCATGCGTACGAGACGGACCGAACCCAAAAACTGTTCGAACTGGTGTGGGACGACTCGCTTCGTAGGGAATATGAAAAGGCCTTGGAAGTGTTTGCAGGCCGAAGCGTTGAATTGCTCGCATTGCGTGGCACGCCCATGATGTCGCTCGACCCGGATTACTGGAGTTTCCTCACCCGTTACGCCGACGACTACTATGCGCCCGAGCGTGTTGCGTCACAGAAACGAGAGCTATGGGAGGAAGCGCGGCAAGCGCTATTGAAATCTGGGGTCTCCCCTGCCGAAGCTGCTAAAGCATGCGGAATGGACGTAGCTAATGTCACCATGTTCTTGAACCGCGCCGAGCTGGGCCGATTGAAGATGAAAGACATCAAAGCCCTGTGCAGTTACATAAAACGAGCCAGGTAACTAAACATGTTTGCAACAGAGACCCGGTCTCCGTTGCAAACGGAAAGCGGCTGGGAGTCTTCCAGCCGCTTTTCTGCCCATCCGTATAGAAATAATTCCTTGATTATTCGTCGGCGTCGAGGTCCTCGCGCTCGTCGTCGGAACGGGCACCGACCTTCTTGGCCTTCGTCTTCGAGATTGCCACAGCGGTGACCTTATCCTTGTCGGCAACCTTCATCACGACGACGCCCTGGGTGGCCCTTCCCTGCTTGGAGATGCCGCTCACACCGGTGCGCACGACCACACCCTCTTCGGACATGATCATCATCTCCTCGCCGGGACGCACGATCTTCACATCGACGAGCTGGCCTTTCTTGTCGGTCATGTTGATGGTGAACACGCCCTGGCCGCCACGGTGCTGCATCGGATACTCGGAGACGTCGGTGCGCTTACCATAGCCCTTCTCGGTGATGACGAACAGCTCGGGCTTGTAAGCGTCGTTGCAAACCTCCAGGCCCAGCGCATGCGAACCAAACGGCAGCGTGATGCCGCGCACGCCGGTCGTGTCGCGGCCCATCGGGCGAACTTCAGACTCGTCCCATTTGATGGCCTTGCCAGCGCTCGACGCCATGATGACCATGTCGGTGGGCGCGACGCGCTTGACAGCGATGAGCTCGTCACCGTCCTTGAGGTTGATGGCAATCAGGCCATCGCGACGCGTGCGGTCATAAGCGCTCATCGCGGTCTTCTTGACCATGCCCTGCTTGGTGCCGAAGATCAGGAACTCATTTTCGGGGAAGTCCTTCGTGGCGATGACGGCCGCGATGCTCTCGTCCTTCGCCAGCTGCAGCAGATTGACGATGGCGGTGCCGCGAGCATGACGTGACGCCTCGGGAATCTCGTAGACTTTCAGGCGGTAGACCTTGCCCTTCGAGGTGAAGAACAGCATGAACGCATGCGTTGAGGCCACGAACAGGTGGTCGACGTAATCGTTGTCCTTGAGGTTGACGCCTTGCGTTCCCTTGCCGCCGCGCTTCTGCGAACGGTACGTGGCGACGGGCAGGCGCTTGACGTAGCCGGCCTTCGTGACGGTGACGACCATGTTCTCGTCGGCGATGAGGTCCTCGACGTTGATCTCGGTTGCTTCCTTGCCGATCTTGGTGCGGCGCGGGGTCGCGAAACGCTTCTTGATCTCGAGCATCTCCTCTTTGATGATGCTGCGCAGGAGCGTGCGATCCTCGAGCACGCGCTTGAAGTAGGCGATGCGCTCCTTGAGCTCGTCCAACTCGTCCTGGATCTTCTGGCGTTCCAAGCCGACCAAACGGCGCAGGCGCATCTGGAGGATGGCCTCGGTCTGCTTTTCGGAAAGGTTGAAACGCTCGACCAGGCGATCGGAGGCCTCTTTGTCGGTCTCGGACGAGCGGATGATGGTGATGACCTCGTCGATGTTGTCGAGCGCCACGATGAGGCCTTCGAGGATATGGGCACGTTCTTCGGCTTTTGCCAGCTCGTAGCGCGTGCGCCTTTCGATGACTTCTTCCTGGTGCTTGATGTAGTAGTGCAGCACTTCCTTGAGCGAAAGCACGCGCGGCACGCCGTCGACAAGCGCGAGCATGATGACGCCGAAGCCGATCTGCAATTGCGTGTGCTTGAACAGCTTGTTGATGACGACCTGCGGCAGCGCGTTCGACTTGAGCTCGATGATGATGTCGATACCCTTGCGGTCAGCTGCATCGTGGATGTTGCTGATTTCGGGAAGCTTCTTGTCGCGTACGAGTTCGCCAAGCTTCTCGAGCATGCGGTTGCGGTTGACCTGGTACGGGATCTCGGTGATGACAATTTGGCTCTTGCCGTTCTTGAGCTCCTCGATGCGGTACTTCGCACGGATAGTCAGCGATCCGCGGCCGGTTTCGTAGGCGTCCTTGATGCCGGCAGTGCCCATGATCTCGCCACCCGTGGGGAAATCGGGGCCGGGCATGACCTTCATGAGCTCTTCGGTCGTGACCTCGGGGTTGTCGAGCATCAAGCAGGTCGCGTCGATGGCCTCATCCAAGTTGTGGGGCGGAATGTTCGTAGCCATGCCGACCGCAATGCCCGCCGAGCCGTTAACCAACAGGTTCGGGAAACGTGCCGGCAGAACGGTGGGTTCTGTGAGCGACTCGTCGTAGTTGGGCTGGAAGTCGACCGTCTCCTTGTCGAGATCGCGGAGCAGCTCCATGGCCGCCTTGTCGAGACGCGCCTCGGTGTAACGCATGGCAGCAGCGCTGTCGCCGTCGATCGAACCGAAGTTTCCGTGGCCGTCGACCAGCGGAACGCGCATGTTGAAAGGCTGGGCTAAGCGCACCATGGTGTCGTAGACGGCCGCATCGCCATGCGGATGGTATTTGCCGATGACGTCGCCGACCGTACGTGCGGACTTCATATGCGCGCGGTTGGGCGTGTAGCCCGACTCGTTCATGGCGTAGAGGATGCGGCGGTGAACCGGCTTCAGGCCGTCGCGCACATCAGGAAGAGCGCGTGAAACGATAACGCTCATCGAGTACTCGAGGAACGAGGTCTGCATCTCTTTGCCCAGGTAGGCGGTTCGCACGACCGTACCTTCACCACCGTTGGCGTCTTCCACGATCTCGCCATGGGCCGACGGCATGTCGACCATGAGCGATTGCGCCTTCATCTCCTCGGAAACGATGGCGCCCGAAAGCGAACCACCTTCAAGGCCGTCTTCTTCGTCAAACTCTTCGGCTTCGGCTTCGTAATCTTCCTCGGCCCTGTCGAGGAATTCGTCGAAGGCATCGTCGCGCTTGTTATCGTCTGTCATGTAATGCTCCTTCGATGCAGGATGAGGGGCGAAAACAGCGTCCCTTCTCCCCTATTTCTTAAATGTCCAAGAACCTGACGTCGCGCGCATGGCTTTGGATGAAGTCGCGGCGCGGCTCGACCTTGTCGCCCATCAAATCGCTCACGGCGCGCTCTGCCTCGGCGGCGTCGTCGATGTTGACCTGTAGAAGCGTGCGGCTTGCAGGCTCCATCGTGGTCTCCCAGAGCTGCTCGGGGTCCATCTCGCCGAGACCCTTGTAGCGCTGCACGTCGAAACGGTCGGGGTTGTCGTACTCGGCCAGCGTGCTTGAGAGCGCCTTCTCGTCGTAGATGTAGCGCTCGACCTTGGTCGATCGCGAGTTCTTCTTCTTAAGGCCGAAGATCGGCGGTTGCGCGATGTAGATGTAGCCGCGGTTGATGAGCTCGGGCATGTAGCGGTAGAAGAACGTCAGCAGCAGGCAGCGGATGTGCGCACCGTCGACGTCGGCATCGGTCATGATGATGATGCGATGGTAACGCGCCTTGTCGGCGTCGAAATCGTCGCCGATGTTCGTGCCGATGGCCGTGATGAGCGAGCTGATCGTGTCGGACGAGAGCGAACGGTGCAAGCCCGCGCGCTCAACGTTGAGGATCTTGCCGCGCAGCGGCAGGATGGCCTGGTATTTGCGGTCGCGCGCCTGCTTGGCGCTGCCACCTGCGGAATCGCCCTCTACAATAAAGATTTCGGATTGGCTCGGATCCTTCGAGGAGCAGTCGGCCAGCTTGCCGGGCAGGCTGAACGAGTCGAGCACGCCCTTGCGGCGCGTGTTCTCGCGCGCCTTGCGGGCAGCCTCGCGAGCCTTGAGCGCCTGGGAAGCCTTCGTGACGATGCGACCGGCGGGCGCCGGGTTCTCCTCGAGGTATTCTGCCAAGCCCTTGGTGACAGCCGTCTGCACCAAGCTGCGGATTTCGGTGTTGCCGAGCTTCGTCTTGGTCTGGCCCTCGAACTGCGGTTCGTGCAGCTTGACCGAGATGATGGCAGCCAGACCCTCGCGGCAGTCCTCGCCGGTGAGGTTCGGATCTTTGTCCTTGAGCTTGCCCTTCGAGCGGGCATAGTCGTTGATGGTGCGCGTGACCGCCTGCTTGAAGCCGTCGAGATGCGTACCGCCCTCATGGGTGTTGATGTTGTTGGCAAAGGCCATAACGCCATTGCTGCTGTACGAGCTGGTCCATTGCATGGCAATCTCGACCGTGCCGTCTTCGTTTTCAGCAGCGAAGTAGATGGGCTTGTTCAGCGTCTCCTTGCCCTCGTTGAGGTACTTGACGAAGTCGACGATGCCGCCGTCGTACTTGAACGTCTCGGTACGCGGCTCCTCAGCTTTCTCGCTGATGAGCTGGGTCGGGTCGGCACGTTCGTCGATGAGGATGATCTTGAGGCCCTTGTTGAGGAAGGCCATTTCGCGGAAACGCGCCTGCAGCACGTCGAAGTCGAAGATGCAGGTATCGGTGAAGATCTCGGGATCGGGCCAGAACGTGACCGTCGTGCCCGTCGTGCGGGAACGGCCAACTTCGCGCAGCTTTTCGATGGTCTTGCCGCGCTGGAAGCCGATCTGGTATTCCTTGCCGTCGCGGCGCACGTTGACGACGACCTTCTCGGAAAGGGCGTTCACAACGGACACGCCGACGCCGTGCAAGCCGCCCGACACCTTGTAGCCAGCACCGCCGAACTTGCCACCTGCGTGCAAGATGGTGAGAACCACTTCAACGGTCGGGATTTTCTCCTTCTTGTGCTTCTCAACTGGGATGCCGCGGCCGTTGTCGACGACCGTGACGGAATTGTCAGGATGGATGGTTACCGTGATCTGGGTGCAGAAGCCGGCGAGCGCCTCGTCGACGGAATTGTCAACCACTTCGTAAACGAGGTGGTGCAATCCGCGCGGACCCGTCGAGCCAATGTACATACCCGGACGCTTGCGGACCGCTTCGAGGCCTTCGAGAACCTGAATGTCTTCAGCGCCATAGCTGCTTGGGGAATCTGCCACGTTTGCTCCTTAATTTCAGCTACATTTATAAACTGGCTCATGAACTGGAATTCTATAAGCCGAACAATTGTACCACATGTTGTGGCTCAGCACGATTTAGCGCCACAACATCTACGGATTTCAATTCTAAGGGGGTTCAGGTCGGTTTTAAGCCTTGTTTTTCTTTTCCACGTGTTGGTTGGTCACTCTCGATTTTCTGCAATTTGAAATTTGCTTGCATAGCGCTTTCTAAAGCTTTTCGCACTTTTTCGTCTTCAATTACAGAACTTGTCTCTAAAACGCATTTGATTTCTTCTTCATCAAGTGTCGCAGATTCGATGTCTATTCGATCGTTTTCCTCGTTTTCTATGAGGTAGGGATGATTTTGCTTGTAATTACCTCGTGAAACGTGGATATCGAACTGCTCGATTTCTTCGCCGAACAATTCGAGCAGTTTCAATCGTATGAGCTCACGCTGCGCGTTGAGCTCGGCAGCGAATATCGAATCGTCGACGTAAACAATGAGGGTTTTCACCCCATCCTTTTTCAGGATGTAGACGTTATTGGTGTGAGCGAGGAACAAAGGAGCTTGATTCTTGTAAACCGTTTCGAGCGCCTGCTTGTAACGGTCGCGAACTTGGTGGGCCCTGAGATTGATGCGCGCTTGCTCGTCATTTCCCAACAGTCGGGCAATCATAAGTTCCAAATCATGTCCGAGCTTCTTCATAATCTGATCACCCGAGCTCGCTCGAGAAGATTTTCATTGAAACTCGAAAGGTCGGTCGCGGTGATGAACGTCTGCATGTCATCGGTCACGAAGTCGACGAGCTTGTCGCGACGGGAGCCATCCAACTCGCTCATGACGTCGTCAAGAAGAAGCACGGGTGTCGTCCCGAGAGTTTGTTTCACCAGCTCAACCTCGGCGAGTTTCCATGCAAGCACGATCGAGCGCTGTTGCCCTTGGCTCGCGAAATGCGAAGCATCCTTGTTCGCCAAGTTGAAGGTTATGACATCCGTATGAGGACCGACGACGGACTTGCGGCGCATGTACTCCTCTTCCATACGCTCGGTCAACGCTCGTTGAAGGTCTTCGCGCACATCATCCCTCACCACATCAGCCTCTTCAGAAGGAGCACCGGTCCATGATGGCGTGTATGTCGCGGTGAGGCTTTCATCGGAACGGGAAATCTCACGGTAGTTGTTTTCAAGAAGAGGAATGATGCGCTTGAACAGGGAAACACGATAGCAGTACAGCTGAGATGCACAAATCACGAGCGTGTCGTTGATGCTTTCCACAAGCGTAGGAGCCGCTTCTTCTTTTAGAAGCCGGTTCTTGTATCTCAATGCCTTCTCGAAATCTCGGTATACCACGTGATAGCTCTTCGAAAGCTGCATTCCCAAAGCGTCGAGCGCGTTTCTTTTCACAGATGAGCTTTTCTTCGCAAGCTCCAGATCATCTGGCGTGAACGACACCGCCGGCAAGGTGCCCTTCACATCAGTTATGCTTTTAACCTTGCCGTTCACCTGGTATTTCTTTTTTCCAGGCTCCAAGTCGAGCGTTATATCGATACTCCTGTTTCCATCAGTAAAAAAAGCTTCGAGCCTGGCAGCTGTACAGTTTTCCTTAACGAGCTGGTTTATCTGGGCGTGGCGCAGGGTTTCGCACGACGTGAGAAGGTTAATTCCCTCGAGAATATTGGTCTTCCCTACCCCGTTGTCGCCGATGAAAACCGTAAGAGTGCCAACATCCTCGAGGAGGAAGCTGTCATAGTTTCTGAAATTTGAGAGCTTGAGCTTCTCGATTTTCAGGTCCACGGTTGCATCCCGACGGTTGAATCTAAATCCTCACGGGCATGACGAGGTAGAGATAGTTCTCATCGCCCGTACCTTTGATGATGCCCGGTTTGAGCGAGGATTGGATCTCTATGGCTACTTCGTCGGAATCGATTGCGGAAAGACCTTCATTGACGTAGTAGCTGTTGAAGCCGATTTCCACATCCGAGCCTTCTATCTGGGCTTTCACGATTTCCTGAGTCGAACCGACGTCCTGGGTAGCCGTCGTGAGCTGAATCGTCTGACTGGCCGCATTGATGCTAAAACGTACCTGTGAACCTGAATGGTCGAGCAAAGATGCCCTTCTTACAGCAGACGAGAAGGCGGATTTAGACACGATGCAACGCGTTTCATACGATGCGGGAATGAGCTGTTTGTAGTTGGGATAGCGACCCTCGATGCGACGGTTGACGAACATCGTGTCGCGGTAGGAGACGATGATCTGGTTTTCTGCCAGCGCAAACGAGATGTCGTCACCGGTTTTAGGCAAGCTCGCAAGGTCGGCAACAAAAGACCCGGCGATGACCGCATTGAATTCCTCCGCTCCAGCAAGCGGCGCCTCGGTGATAGCGAGTCGGTACGAGTCGGTGGCAACCATCTTGAGAATGCCATCTTCAGCAGAGATGAGCACACCTGTCAGAATGGCACGGCTTTCGTCTTTGGAAACGACGCGGCACACCTTGCGAGCCATGTTCGAGAAGGTGTCGAACGGGATTTTAATCTGTTGTTCAGCATCAACTTTCGGAAAACCAGGGAAGTCTGCGGGATTCAAGCATTTGATGGAAAAAGATGAAGATTCGCAGGTCACAACGCTGTCCATTTCGGTTGCCTCGATATGGACTGCCGCATCGGGAAGGTTCTTGACGATATCTACAATCAACTTTCCGGGGAAGACCGCCCTACCCTCTTCTTCGACAAGAGCCGTCGAAGTGTATTGGATGGACAACTCGAGGTTCGTCGTCTGGAATGTCACCTGATCGCCTATTGCTTCAACATAAATGCCGGCGAGCACTGGGAGGGTCGATCGGGCAGACACGCCCTTTTGCACGATTGACAAAGCGTTGAGCAACTCAGATTGATTGATGCTGAATCTCATGGTTTCGTCTCCTTGAATGCGGTGTTTTCACATTATATAGCCAAACGATTTTTCCATTTTTCTTGAAAACGTTGAAAGGGAAAAACCTTTGTTCGGTTGAAATCAGTGGAAAAGGTGGATAACTGCCGTTTTACCTGATTCGCATTGTGGAAATCCCTTTTTCACGGGATTTGTCAAGTTCTTTCTTTCTTTAATTCACCCGCTGCGATTACCTGCGATTTTGTTAATTATCATATCAGTCTTATAATTCTGAACTGGGGTTTTGCAAAACGGTTTTAAGCGCTTCAGAAAAAATTTAAATAAAAATTTTGCTCGATCGGAGCAAGTGGGACAAATCCCTTGTCAGAGACGAGCGATGTTCGAAAAAGCCTGTTTCATTAACTCTGTTCATATTGGATTTCAACAGTTTTTGACTTTATCCAGATAAATTGATTCACGATTTTTCATCGTTTTCCACTTTTTTTGAAAAATTTGGGGATAACTATGAATACCCCACATCAAATTGGTTTTCTCTTTCATTGGACTATTTTGAAAGATGGAACGAAGCTTTATACTTCCATACATGCCTCATGATGTGACATATCAAGATTCTTCCAGCTCGACTGAAAAGGAATTCGATTTCTCCTTCGTCGATGCGATCGCTCGTGTTGCATTTTACGACGACATGAAATCTGCTCCGCGCATCACAAAGGTGGAACCGGCGCCTACAAACGAGTTCATCGAACATTTGACTACGACGATCTACGAGCAATCCCGCTTGGCAGGTGGAAAGATTCCCTACACGCTGATCAGGGAAGTTTCCGAAAATTTCATTCATGCGCGGTTCAGAGAAATCGTCGTTTCGATTCTCGACGATGGAAACACCATCCGATTTGCGGATCAAGGCCCTGGCATCCAGGAAAAGGAAAAAGCTCAGCAACCCGGTTTCTCATCTGCGATTGAGCCGATGAAAGACTACATCAGGGGTGTAGGTTCGGGTTTTCCCATCGTGAAGGACTATCTTGATGACCGCGAAGGTTCGATTGTCATCGAGGACAACATCGTCTCAGGCGCTGTTGTAACGATCAGCCTCGAAAAGAAGCCTTCGAAAGAAGGCCGTCAACAGTCGCCTGCTGTGATCATGCCGACTATTCCCCTTTCAGAGCGTGAGCGCACATTCATCACCATCATCGCAGCGGAAGGTGCTTTGGGCGTCACCGACCTAGTCGAGCTCACCGGCAATGCGAATTCGACGACCTACAATACGCTAAGGAAACTCGAAGAAGCTGGCCTTGTTGAGAAAACCGCTGGTCAGAAGCGTGTCTTGACTGAATTGGGAAGACAGTTGGTCTCTTCTCTATAGTTTTCCACATTTCTAATTCGTTCCGTTATACTGGTTTTCCACATTAGCGAAGACCTCAAGTACGCATGCTTGGAGAACATAATGAAAAGTGAAGAAATCGATAGGGAATGGGCGGAAATCCGCAGTCGGATCAAAGAGGACCCGACCATCAACACTTCCCAGATGAACGCCTTCTTTTCACGTATCGTGCCGCAAGTGATGAGCGAGGATTACCTGCTTCTCACTGCAGATAACGACTTCATAAAGACATGGATAGAGCGCCATTACGTCGATTACATGCATAAAGCGCTCAAGGAAATGCATGGTGTTGACTATGTAATCGAAATCGAAGTGGACGTTAATCAGGAGGCAAACAGAGAATCAGCTGCTCCTGCCATCACTCAGCAGCCTTCCGAACCGGCACGTCAAGACGTAGCTGAAGAGGATCATACTCAACCTCAAGCATCTGAACCGGTCGAAAAGCCTGATGAGCAGGTTATTAAAAGCGAACCGAAGGTTAGCCAACCCTTCAACCCCACTTCCACGCTGACGTTCGAAAACTTCGTTATTGGCGAATCAAACCGCATGGCATATTCGATGTCGGTCGCTGTAGCAGAGGAGCCGGGTCGATCGATTCTCAATCCGCTCTTCATCTATGGAAAATCAGGTTTGGGGAAAACCCACCTTATGCGCGCTATCCAAAACTATGTCAACGAAACGAGACCGGAACTGCGCACGGTTTACGTTGATTCAGCCGATTTCCTGAGTGGTTACGTCGATGCAACTGTCACGCATGACAAGGAGAAGACGAGTTACCGGACGTTCAAAGACTACTATCAGGAAGCAGATGTGCTGCTCATCGACGATATTCAATATCTTCAAGGCAAAGAGCAGACGCTTGACATCGTGTTCCAGATTTTCAACAAGATGGTCGATGAGGGTAAGCAGGTTGTCCTCTCCGCAGACCGAGCACCGAAGAACATCACGATGGACGAGCGCTATCAAAGCAGGTTCAACAGCGGCGGTACGTTCGACATCCAACCCCCCGAGGTGGAAACGAAGCTGGGAATCATCAAAAGCTTTGTCGAGGAATACCGTATGACCGGCGATCAGCCCAATTTCGACATTCCAGAGG
>CACZIP010000011.1 GCA_902781245.1 uncultured Coriobacteriaceae bacterium
TCCAGGGGCTGTTCTATGATTGCGCGCTCCCTTGCCGCTCTCTTACCAGTGGCTGACGACCACGTCGCCGATCTCAACGATGTTAAACAGCTCGGCAGCGGCATATGGCGGAAGGTTCACGCAGCCGTGGCTTCCGTAACCGTTTGCGTACATCGAGCCACCGAACGACGGTTGCCAGTCTGCATCATGCAGGCCGATTGCGTTGCCGACGAACGGCATCCAGTAAGTGACGTACGACGTGTAAATCTTGACACCGTTCTCATAGCCCTCGAGCTTCTCGGGGCTCTTCTTGTTGTTGATGACGTAAACGCCCGTGTTGGTGTCGTGTACACCATCGGGTTTGCCGCTGATGCACGGAGCTTCCCAAATAATCGAGCCATTATCGAAGAAGCGCACGTACTGCTCGGCGAGGTCTACATCGATGTAGCGGCTGCCCCAATCTCGCTCTCCTGGCCCGTTGTAGACGGCAGCTTCTTGCGAGCAGGGAATGTCGATTGTCTGAGACGAACCCGACTTCACACCCTCGATGATTGCATCGCGCAGAGCCTCGGTATCGACTTCCCAACCGTACACGCCACCCGAAACGGTGATGACTTTGCCGTCTTCACGCGTGTAAGTGCGCTCCGACTCGACGGTGTTGTAACTCGCAGCGAGGTTTTCAACCCATGCATTGAGCGCCTCTTGGTCGAGCGTCACTTCGTACGTTTCCTCGTTCATGGTGACGAACTGGGCTAGCTCGTCTGCGCTGACGGTGCCAACTTCCTGACCAGCAAGGTTCAGCGTGAGCTTGGCCTTGATCATGCCGCTCGCCAGTTCGGCGGACTCCTTGAGCTTCGGGTCGTCCGAGAAGATCTTGGGTTGCAGCAGCTGCTCCTCGCCAAGCGTTACTTTCGGGCTCAGTCCGCCGATAGCCTCGGCCATCGCAGCAAGCACGGCATTCGTGTCGAGCTGCGTTCCCATTTCCTCAGGTTTGACCTTGAACGAGTTGCTTGCTTCGTCGTATTGAATCGTAGCGTTCGTCGGTGGCGTGGCAGTCTCGTTGTACTGTTCGACAGCAGCCTTGACACCATCCTGGTAAAGAGCCTGTTTGAACGTGATTTCGAAACGACCCGCTTCGTCATGGGAAGGCTGCATGATGAGCACCGGCCACATCCAGCCACTCAAATCCTCGTGAATGGTTTTGACGATTGCGTTGGAGTCTGCTGACAAGCCGACGCCCTTCGCGTCGGTGCGGTACGAGAAGCCGTTTCCAACAACATCGAGCGTGTATCCAGCTGCAACATCATCGATCATCGCGGCGACTTCGTCAGAGGTCTTGAGCGAGATGTCCATATCGCCGATTGTCGTGTTGGGCAAGAACCAATTCGAGAACACGAGCGCGACGGCAACATACGCGATTGCGAGCACGCCGACAATCGAGCCGAGCGTGATGCCGATGATCTTGCCGACCTTGCGACTCTTGTTTTTCGGCACGTCAAATCCAGGAACGAACCCAGGAGCAGCATCTTCCCCAAGCTCGATACTTGGAATATCGAGCCCCGAAAGATCAGGACCGTCCGCCAACTCCCCTATTGCCGGTACCTCGAATGGATTCGAGGGGTCAATCGGGTCGATGGCAACCGTCGCCTGCTCGGCCATGTCACCAGCAGCGTCGAGCGCTACAGTCTCGTCGGCATCGATGGTGTTGTCAGTTTCTGAATGCTCAGTCGAAGTGTCGTCGCTTTCAGTGATTTGCGTCGAAGCGCCTTCTTCAGAAGAATCGTCAGACGCTTCGGCAGGAGAGGTTTCGTCAGCCTCGTGCACGTCCTCAGCGGTTTCGCCTGATTCGTCGGTAGTGTCAGAGGCGGTTGCTTGCTCTTCTTCTTGCTGTTCGACAACCTCAGACGAGCTTTCTTCGATTTCTTCTTCGATATCCTTCTCGAACAGCTCGTTCGTCAACGTTTCGACTCTCGCATGCTTGCCATGCGGTTTGTTGTTTGCCATAGTTCGTTTCTCGCTCAAATTGCCTAGTTTTCCATGTTCTAATTCGGCTCATCATTGTAACAATCGTTTACGAAAATGCGTCGTGAGACAATGGTTTTGGTGTATTTCGTCACCGTTAGCGAACAAGTACGTCACAACAACGTCACGACACGTGCGCGTGGTATCATTTCAACCACTCGAAACTTAAACGAAGGACCCGCCGATGACCGCATACCTCGCACATTACCAATCGCCCGCCAAGGCGGACGTGCGTGGCGCCGGCGTGTTCGAATTCGAAAGCGATGCGCGCGCCGGTTCGAAGGATAACCTGCACGACGCGCGCATGAAAATGCTCGAGATCTTCGGCAAAGACGCCGTATCGTGGGATATCGAGCGCGTTGAGAAGAAAACTGCGAAGACGGAGACGCTCGACGGTCAGTTGACGCTCGATTTCCGACCCGAGAAGAAGCGTCGTCGACGCAGGACGAAGGAGTACTGGTAGATGGAACGTCGCGAGAAGAAGACCATCGCGAAGAATCGCCGCGCACTCCACGAGTACGAAATCTTGGAGACATACGAGGCAGGCATCGCCCTCACCGGCACCGAAGTGCGATCGCTTCGCGAGAACAACTGCCAACTCACCGACTGTTTCGCGCTTGTGCGCGGTGGCGAGGTCTGGCTGCACAACGTGCATATCGCACCATATTCGAACGGCTCGATTTCGAACGTCGACCCTGACCGCAAGCGCAAGTTGTTGCTGCACAAGCGCGAGATCAGGCTGCTCGAACAGAAGACCCGCGAAAAGGGATTGACGCTCGTTCCGCTCTCGATGTACTTCAGCGAAAACTCGCTCGTGAAGGTCGAGCTGGCGGTCGGTCGCGGCAAGAAGTCCTACGACAAGCGCGAATCGATCGCCAAACGTGACGCGCAGCGCGATATCGATCGCGCGATGAAGGAACGGTACCGTTGATGTGCTAAAAAGGGATTGTCTTTTTAGTTATCGCGAAGGAGCAAATCATGGCTGAAGAGTTCGAAAGTTTCGAAATCGAGGTTTCCGAAGAGGACATCCTTTACTACATCGAAGACGAAGACGGCAATCAAGTCGGATTCGCCGTCATGGAGGATGGCGAAGAGGTCGAATACTTCTTCGACGGCGATGCCAGCGACTACGAGTTCGTCGACAACAACGAAACCGATGAGGATGGCGAAGTACTCGAACTCGAATTCTCCGAAGAAGACATCATCTACCGCATCGTCGACGAAAACGACGTGGAAATCGGCTTCGCCATCATGGAGGACGGCGAAGAGGTCGAATACTACTACGAAGAAGTAGAAGTCGAGGACATCCCTGAACCAGATCCCGAACCCAAACCCGAGCCTGAGCCCGTGGAGCACGGCTATCTCTACAAAATGGCCTCGATTGCAGGACATACCGCCGACAAGACCCGCAAGAAAGCCGAAGTCAAAATCGACAAAGTGCGCGGTGTCACTGAAAAGCAGATCGACAAGGCAACCGATGCCATCGAGGCGGGCAGCAAGAAACTCAAGGAGAAGAAGGACGAGAGCGACCTCGGCATCACACGCGAGGACATCGCCGAAACGACGGCCGACCTGAACGTCATCGCCAAGGAAGGTGCTGCCACAGCCAAGGAGCTCAAGGAAGCGTACGACGAAATCATGAACGATTTCGGGTTCCTCGTGCCGAAAAAGATCAAGCGCCGCCTGCCGTAACCAAAAAGGAATTCCCTTTTTGGTTGGCGCTTGTGACAAACGGAAGATTTCTGCTTGGATTTCGATGGTGGAGCCGCGGAGAATCGAACTCCGGTCCAACGCGAATCCCTGGTCAGGCTCTACAAGCTTAGTCAACGTTCAGGTTTAGGGGAAGCTCGGCACGCCGACAAGCGTTACGCCCCCGAGCCGGTTCAATCTTAGCTTCGGCCATACCGACTACGTGCCGAAGAGCGTTTCCCTAAGATGACATCGCACCCAGGGCGGGAAAGAACCTGGGATTGACGTGCCGACTTATGTTATGCGGCAAGGGCGAGTTGCCCAGTGTAGTTCTTTTTGCCAATTAATTTGACAGGACCCCTGTTTAACGTGGCGAGGAGACCACGACCTGCTCCTCACCTCAGACCCACGATGTCGAATCCAGTCGGCCCCATGTGATGAGCGGAAATCTTCCGTTGTCAAAGTGCGTTTGGCATTGTAGCACGGATGCAATGGCAACCGAGTTGCTGTTGCGATAACGTTTAAACGAGCTTGAAGTTGAGCGTGCGGGAACGGTGGTCGGCCTCGACCAGTCGAACTGCAATCCGCTTTCCAAGACGGTATTGCTTTCCCGTGTCAGAACCGGTCAGGGTATGCCGCACTGGGTCGAGCACGAAATACTCATGCCCCAGGTCACCAATGTCAACCATGCCCTCAGCGGTGTTGTCGAGCCGCACGAACAGGCCGTACGATGCCACACCTGCGATCATGCCCGAGAACGACTCGCCGATATGACTCTCCATCAGCTCGATAATCTTCACTTCCTGCGACTCACGCGCAGCGCGTTCAGCCACACGCTCCATTTCGGATGAATGCTCGGCAATCCAGGGAAGGTTCGACACTTCCTGATCGAACTTCTCGGGGCGGCCTTCGAGCGCCGTCTTGAGCATGCGGTGCACGACGAGGTCGGGATAGCGCCTGATCGGAGAGGTGAAATGCGCATATGCATCGCTTGCGAGCGCGTAATGGCCGTCGAGTTCCGCAGAGTAGACCGCACGCTTCATCGAACGAAGAACGAGTGTCGTTACGAGCGGAGCCTCGCCCCTGCCGCGACACGCTTCGAGAACCTGATTAATCACCTGCGGATTGCCCGCCACGAACGCATCTGCGTCAATCGACTTGAACCAGGGGAATTCCTGCAACACAGGCACAAGACCATCGAGGCTCTCGCGCGCTGGCTTCTCGTGCACGCGGTAAATACAAGGGAACCCCGCATCCCTCAAGAAGCACGCAACTGCCTCGTTTGCTGCGATCATTGCTTCCTCGATGAGCTGGGTCGCATCGGTGCGTTGCCGCAGCACGATGTCGAGGGGCACACCCTCGTTGTCAAGGCGAACCTTGGCTTCAACTGTGTCGAAGTCAATGCCACCAGAAATTTCGCGCCGTACCATGCGCTTTTTGGCCAGGGACGAAAGCTGCAACACGCGTTGCGCCACCTCATCGGGAATCTCACCCGCATTGCCATCGATGCACTCTTGAGCTTCGTCGTATGTGAGCCGGGCGCAAGACCTAATGAGCGCTGGATAGACGTCGACACTTGCGACGCCACCATCTGCGTCGAGCACCATGTCGACTGTCATGGTACGTCGCGTTTCATGCGGGCGCAGCGAGCAAATGTCGTTCGACAGCGCTTCAGGCAGCATCGGCACGACGCGGTCGACGAGATACACACTCGTTGCACGCCGGCGAGCGTCCAAATCGATCGACGAGGCCCATGGCACGTAGTGCCCCACATCGGCAATGTGCACGCCGAGCCGCCATTTTCCATCGATGCAATCGATGGACACGGCGTCATCGTAATCACGCGCATCTGCTGGATCGATCGTGAAGACAATGCGATCCCGTATGTCGCGGTAACCAGCCGATAGGGCTCGTTGCTCGTCTATTTCCGCAGCTTCTGCCTCTTCGAGCGCCGCTGGGGAGAACGTCGTCTCAAGCTTGTGCCGCGCAACGATCAAGTCGATGGGCACACGCTCGTCGTCACGGTCGCCCAGCACTTCCACGATTGTTCCAGTGGCTGCTTCCTTGCGACTTGGGTACGTTGCCATCGCAACGCGCACGATCGTCCCATCGGGTATGTTCGGATTCTCAGACAATAGCGTGAAAATATCGTACGGTATGCCAGGGTCTTCGGGCACGACAACGCCAAACGGCTCGGCAATTTCGAAGCGCCCCACAACTTCAGCGTGAGCTCGCTCGATGACACGCACGATACGCGCTTCCCGCTTGCGCGTCGACTTCGCCGCCTTTGCAAGCGCCTTGCGCGACTGCTCTTGATGAACGGGCGATATCTCGACAAGGTCGCCATCGAATGCGCCGTTCACTTTTCCAGCGGGAATGAAATACTCACCTTCGGCGGTTTGCACGAACCCGTAGCCGCCACGTTTGAGCGACAGGGTGCCACGCGGCCGGGCTGATGCCGTGCGACGCGTGTTGGAACGCGATCTGCCCATGGCCTACTCCCGAACGAGCGAAGTCGCCACCCCGATGGCATAGTCTTTCTGCGCGTCGCCTTCATCGGTCATCTCGACCGTCACATCGGGTGCAACACCCACGCGGTCGATGTCGCGACCTTCGGGCGTCTTGTAATACGCCGCCGTATAACGGAGTGCACCGCCGAACGAAAGCACGCTGATTGTCTGAACCGAACCCTTCCCCATCGTGGTCGTGCCGATAACGGTCGCACGTTGGCTCTCTTTGAGAGCTGCGGCAAGGATTTCGGCACCGGCAGCGGAATTCTTGTTCGTGATCACGACGAGCGGAAGCGCTGTCGCAGTCTGACTGGAAGCGTTCTTCGTGATGATGCCATCAACCGTATGGATTTCAACGACCGTGCCCGAGCTCATGAACAGGCTGGCCATATCGACTGCCTGGCTGAGATAGCCGCCGGGGTTGTCGCGGACATCGAGCACGAACGCACCCGCACCTTGAGCTGTGAGTTCGGTGATTGCCGTTTGGACGAGCGAAGCAGAGTTTTGGGTGAACTGCCGAACCTTGATGTAGCCAACCCTGCGGTCGGCATCGTATTCAGTGTCGACGTTCGTCTGGTCGTATTCGGCGCACATCAACGTCGTCGTAAACGTCCCGCCGCCATCAGCCTCGAGCGACTCGGGCCTGCGCCACGTGATTACGACCGTCGATCCTTTGGATTGGCTGAGCTTCGCGGCAACCTCGGCCCTCGACCAACTTTGAGAATTGTCGCCGTTGATCGACTCGACGAAATCGCCTTCCTGGATGCCTGCGAGCTGAGCCTCGGAACCATCGAACACATCGACCACATAGGCCATGCCGTTGTACTCGGAGAACAAGACCCCGATGCCAGCATAGCCCTCGCCCACCTGGTTCAGCAGCTCCCTATAACGCTCAGCCGTGTAGTAGCGGAGATAAGGATCGTACGTCGCACCGGCAAATGCCTCAAGCGTCTTGACGGTCACCTCGTCGAGATCGTACTCGTCAAGGCTGTCGTTTTTCAGCTTGTCCTCGACCTCTGCCACGCGCACCGACAGCGAGTTGTAAACATCTTTCGTGTCGTTCTGATCTGCGATGTTTGTAGCGAGGCCGGTCACCGTGTCGGGGAATCCGAGACGCTGCAGGAAATACGGATGATCGCGCACGAGGAAGCCAGCAGCGAACATCGCGCAAGCCAGAATAACAACGACGAAAATCTGTATTAAACGAGAATTGCGCGCACGTATTTTCTGCGTGCGCGCAGCAACTCGTTGGTTTTTCCCTTTACCGCGTTCGCTCATAGCGTCGGCGCCTCTGTCGATTCGTTACACCTTCAGGTAGCGACGCATGGCGAGCATCGACCCGATAAGACCGATTATCAGACCCGCAACAAGAAGAATCAAGTAGATGAACAAGAACGTGTTCGGAGCCACATCAATCGGCAGGAACGCAAGCGACGCTTGAAGCCTGGGCAACGCCAGATTGCGAATCAGCTCAATGCTGACGATGGCAAGCGCTGCGCCGATGATTGCGTGGAGCGCACCCTCCATCAGGAATGGCCCGCGGATGAAGCCGTTCGATGCACCGACGAGGCGCATGATGGCGATCTCCTTGCGGCGAGCCATGATGGCGAGGCGAATCGTGTTGTTGATGAACACGAGCGCGATGAACACGAGCAGGATGATCAGCGCAATGCCGATGTAACGAATATAGTTCGTCACCGAGAACAAGCGCTCGACCGTACGCTGTCCGTATTTCAGCGAATCGGACGGGTTGTCTTCGTCGGCAATCTTCTTGAACTGGTCAGATGATTCGATTTGCTTTGCGACTTCCTCGACCTTCTGCGGATCGGAAAGCTCAATGTCGATAGATGCCGGAAGCGGGTTGCCACCCAGCTCGTCGACAATGGCAGCGTTCGACGACATCTCGCGGAATTTCTCGAGAGCCTGGTCCTTCGTCGTGAACGACACGCTGGCGACACCGTCAAGGCCACGGATATAGTCTTGAGCGGCGGCAATATCGGATTCGCTAGCTTCATCGGCAACGTAGGCAGTAATCGAGACTTCGTTCTCGACCGACTGGACGACGTTTTGGATGACGGCACCGCCCATCAGGAACAAGCCAATGATGAACAGCGACAGGAAAATCGTGATAATCGAACCGAGCGTCGTGGACAGATTGCGCGCGAAGCCCTGGAGCGATTGCTTGAGGAAATAAATGAGACTAGACATCGAAACCGTACACCCCCCTCTGCTGGTCGCGCGTCAGGTGGCCGCGGTCGAGCGCGATAACGCGTCGACGCATGTTATCGACCATCTCACGGTCGTGCGTGGCAACAAGCACCGTGGTGCCCGTGCGGTTAATGCGCTCGAGCAGGTCCATGATGCCGCGCGACGTCTGCGGGTCAAGATTGCCCGTAGGCTCGTCGCACACGAGCAGCGGCGGACGGTTGACGATGGCACGCGCAATGGAAACGCGCTGAGCCTCGCCGCCCGATAGCTGATCGGGCAGCTTGTCGAGCTTGTCCTGCAAGCCGACGAGGCGCAGCACCTCGGGTACCTGGGTGCGGATGACGCTGCGGCTCTTACCGATAACCTCAAGCGCGAACGCGACGTTCTCGAAGACCGTCTTGTTGGGCAGCAGCTTGAAGTCCTGGAACACGCAGCCGATGTTGCGGCGAAGGTAGGGCACACGCCAATTGCGCATGGAGCCGAGATCTTCGCCGGCGATGGTGATTTTGCCCGAGCTAGGCTTGAGCTCGCGGATGATCAAACGCACGAGGGTCGATTTGCCCGAGCCGGAATGGCCGACGAGGAAGACGAACTCGCCAGGATAAATCTGCAGCGAGATGTCTTCGAGTGCCGGACGGTTCGGCTGAGCTGGATAGACCTTTGATACGCGATCGAATGCGATGACAGGTGCGCCTTGCTGAGGTAAATCGTCGATTTCGAGTACGGGCAGCGCTTCCGAGAGATCGGCAGCCAGCCGCCCCGTACGGGACGGAGCGCGTTCAAGACGCTGCTCTGCCCCCTGATTGGTGGCTTCAGTCACAGAATGCTCCGTTCGAATAGTCGTTTACTGAGACTGGTCGATTATACCAAGCCTATTTACGGGCGATAACCGTCTTCACAGCATCGTCAATCGCTATGGAATCGAGTCCATAAAAGACCGAAAGCTCTTCATAAGACCCTGACTTGCCGAAACAGTCCTTCATTCCGACGAATTCGATTGGTGCTGGATGTCGGGAAGCCAACAGTTCGGCAACGGCGGATCCGAGGCCTCCGACGATGCTGTGTTCCTCGGCAGTGACGACGCAACCTGTCTTGGACACCGAGGCGACGATGGTCTCGGCATCGAGGGGCTTGACGGAGAACGCATCTATGACTTCCGCGGAAATGCCTTGAGCCTCGAGCTCGACGGCGGCCTTCATGGCTTGCTCGACCTCGACGCCACAAGCAACGATCGTCACATCCGAACCCTCGCGCAGCACGTACGAGCGCCCGAGCTCGAGCTCGACTCCGTCGGCGTAGACGCATGGCACCGATGCGCGGCCCATGCGCACATAGAAGGGGCCGGGCGTGGTCGCTGCAAGCCTGATGGCTGCAGCAGCGGCCGCGTAGTCGGCCGGAACGAGGACGCGCATGTTAGGCAGCCCGCGCATGATCGTGATGTCCTCGAGCATCTGATGGCTACCGCCATCAGGTCCCACCGAGATGCCTGCATGGCTCGGGGCAATCTTGACGTCCAAATTGTTGTAGCACACGGTGTTGCGAATCTGATCGTAAGCACGGCCCGTGCCAAAGACGGCAAACGAGCCCGTAAACGCGACGTTGCCCGCAAGCGCGAGGCCAGCGGCCACATCCACCATGTTCTGCTCAGCGATGCCCGCATTGAAATGACGCGCCGCATATTCGGGCTTCGCATCGGCGAATTTCTTAGTGGTCGTCGAGCCCGACAGGTCGGCATCGACCGCGACGATGGGAACGCCCTCGTCTGCAAGCTGCACGAGCGTTACGCCGTAAGCTGCGCGTGTAGCCTTCTTCTGTTGCGCCAGGGTTTCGTCGGCGAGTTTAACCATGGGTATCTCCTGTCTTACGCGAGCTCTTCGAGAGCCTGGGCCAACTCGTCGGCGTTGGGTGCTTTGCCATGCCAACTGGCTTGGTTTTCCATGTACGAAACGCCTTTGCCCTTGATTGTGTGGGCTATGACGGCGTGAGGTTTGCCGTTGCGCGATGCCTTCGCGTCGTTGAGCACGCCGATGACTGCTTCGATGTCATGGCCATCGACCTCAGATACATCCCAGCCGAACGCCTCGAACTTGGCGCAAATATCGCCCAGATCGCATACGTCGGACGTGCAACCGTCGATCTGCAGTCCATTGAGGTCGACGATTGCAATGAGGTTGTCGAGCTTGTTGTGGGCGGCAAACATGGCCGCTTCCCAAACCTGGCCCTCCTGGCATTCGCCGTCGCCCAACAGCGCGATGACGGCATGATCGTCGTTGTTGATCTTCAGACCGGCTGCCAAACCGCACGAAATCGAGAGACCCTGGCCGAGCGAGCCTGTGGAAACCTCGACACCGGGGACGAGGCTCGAATCGGGATGCCCCTGCAAACGCGAGCCGAGCTTGCGCAGCGTCATGAGTTCATCGACCGGGAAATAACCTGCATGTGCGAGCGCCGCATAAAGCGCAGGCGCTGCATGGCCCTTCGCAAGGATGAAGCGATCACGGTCGGCGGTTTTCGGATTTTGAGGGTCGTGCTTGAGAACGCCGCCGAAATACAACGCAGTCATTATGTCTGCGCACGAAAGGGACCCACCTGGATGGCCGCTGCCGGCCTCGCCGATCATCTTCACGATATCGAACCGCAGATCGTGAGCAATGCCCTTCAGCTCGCTAGCACTCATAACGCACCTTTCTGTGCTGCAACCATCGAAAGCGTGGAGGGTGTTTCGTTTGAATTCTGCGTCTCTCCAATCGCGCTCATTGTACAACGAATGTCACCTTTCGCCCCGATGGCACAATCATATAATCAGCAATTCTAAAGAACTGCACAGGACGGAGTTTTACAAAGAGGCACAGAGTTCCCAGGGAGCGGTGTGCCACTCAGCAAAATGGAACACCGCTCCCTGGGAACTCTGTGCCACTTAAGCTCGTCTACTGCGAGGCCTTCCACTTGTGGAAGCCGATGACGAACTCGTCGATTTCGCCGTTGAGCACTCCATCGACGTTCCCAGTCTCGACACCGCTGCGCAGGTCCTTCACCATCTGATACGGATACAGCACGTAGTTTCGAATCTGGCTGCCGAACGAGTTTTCCATGCGCTCGCCGCGCAATTCGTCGATTTCAGCCTGGCGCTTCTGCTCTTCGAGCTCGTAAAGTTTTGCTTTTAACACTCGGAACGCGGCTTCTTTGTTCTGGAGTTGGGATTTCTGGTTCTGGCACGTGACGACGATGCCAGTCGGCACATGGGTCAAGCGCACCGCAGAGTCGGTCGTGTTAACGCATTGGCCGCCTGGCCCGCTCGAGCGGTACACGTCGACCCGGACATCGTTCGGATCGAGATCGACTTCAATGTCGTCAGGCAGCACAGGCAACAGCTCAACGCTTGCAAACGTCGTATGCCTGCGTGCTTTCGCATCGGTCGGGGAAATGCGCACGAGCCGATGCACGCCGATCTCGGATTGCAGCATGCCGTAGGCGTTACGCCCTTCGAACTGAATCGTCGCACGGTCGATGCCGATGCCTTCGGCGTACGTGACATCGAGCACATGGACTTTCCAGCCCTTCGACTCGCCGTAGCGCGTGTACATCTTGAACAGCATGTCAGCCCAGTCATTGGCTTCAAGACCACCTTGACCGGGGTTGACCGTCAGAATTGCATCGCCGTCGTCGAACTCACCTGTGAACCAAGATGACAGCTCGAGCGAATCGAGCAACTTGGCAAGCTTCTCGCACGCATCAGATGCCTCAGCAGCAAAAGCCTCGTCCTCATCGGCAAGCTCGAATGCCGTTTGAGCGTCGTCGAAAAGCGAAACGGCATCGTCGTATTCCCGAATCGCCTCGCGCAGATTGCCCGCCCTCTTCGACACAGTCTGGGCATGGCTCACGTTGTCCCAGAAACCAGGTTGGGCCGTTTCCTCATCGAGAGCAGCCAATTCGGCCGACTTGTCATCGATATGCAGAAACGTGCGCGCGTCGTGCACACGCTGTCCAAGCTGCTCGATTGTCTTTGCGTCAAGATCCATTGCCATCCGTCAGTTCCATTGCATTTCAATTATTTATTGGAGTCTCAGACTACCCTCATGGCTGCCATTCCGTTTCCAAAACACCCGCAATTCAAAGAAACTCTGTTGAAAATTGCGCGCATGCGCTTGAACGACACTCGGATATTCAACTAGAATCAGCGTGCTTTGACCAGAGCATGAGACCACGCAAGAAAGGCTCGTGCTATGTCAAGCTTCATTTCGAAATCCGCATGTCGTGGTAATCGCCCAGCTCATCTGCTTTCCTATCGGTACTACCAGCGTCAACGACTCGTATCCCACCTGCTGCGGGAACGAGGAGTCGCTCGGTTCATCGTGGCACCCTATGGATACGGCAAAACTGGATTGGCGCTCGAATATGCTGACACGATCTTCGGATTCTCGGGCGTGTACTGGATCAACTGCAAGAGCCCATGCTTCATACGCGACCTCGACGAAGGCTGCATTGCATCCGACTGCTTGCGATTCGACCCGAAGATGAAGCTTGTGGTGTTCGAAGATGTCCCACCTCTCGACGCGGAGCGCGCCGAAGAGTTCTCGAGGGAGATCGACGCCATCCTCAGCAGCAAGCGTGAAGTGCTCGTCACCTGCACGCCCTCATGCGATACCCTCGGCCGGCTCCAACAAGACCGCGTGACGGTTACCGCCAAAGAGCTCTTGCTCGACGATGAGGAGCTGACCATCGTCCACGACGATTCGACAAGTTCGTTCACGACAACCGCGCCTCGCATCTCTTCCTGCCGCGTACCCATGCTCGTATGGACTCAACGACAAGGGGCAGCACGCGATTTTCTCACCCATGGGTTTCGCGAAGAAGCGCCATCCGACCTGTTGCTCGCACTCGTCTGCACCTCCGTGCTCGGGACGGGATCATTTGCCGACCTCGTTGCGCTCGGCCCCATCGACCGTGACCTTATCGGGAGAACCGAGATCAATTACCCGCATCTTGGGTTCAATGAAGACCTGGATGCTTTCGAGGCGCCATCTTTCGACGTTGCCGACATCGCATTCGCCTTGCGCGGTGTGATTGATGCGTTTGTGCGTCGATCGTCATACGACTCGCGGGAGACGTTCACCAGCGCGCTCGCAGCACTGCTCATGGACAACGGCAAACTTGAACGTGCAAGCGAGATCATCCGTTTGATTTGTCCGAGAAAGTCGCGGATAACATGGCTCATGGCGCATGCATGTCAACTCGTCGCAGGCTCGTGTTTCCTGCCCCTCTTACAGCTTGCCGGCTCAACAAGGCCCATGGGGATGACCATCGAGCAACGCTCAATGCTCTCCGCAGTCGAATCGCTCTGCTTCCGCATGCTCGACAGTCCTGATGAGGCGTGCCGATGCGCAAAACGCTATGCATTCGAAAGTCAAACACCTATCGAATATCGAGTCATAAACCTTCTTGTCCTAGCGCAATGCTCTACGAACACGTTGAGAGAGCGTGCCGCCACGGAACTTGCCACCATTGCTGCGACGGGGAGCCGTATGACCGTCGACGCCCAATCGGGATCGGCGTATATCTCACTCGCACAGGCTTGGTGCATGGCATCTATCGGTGCACAGGAGCTCTATGAATTCTGGAACAAATCTTTGAGCGAAGGCCTATCTGACGACATGCTTTGCATCATCGCATCATGGTTTTACAACGCATACGCCGACGAGCTGAATAGTAGTGGATTGGTTGCAGGCATGCTGCCACCCTTCAACTGCTCGCCCATCGAACGGTTCGTGCGCGATTGCATAGAAGCGTCCCCTTCGTTGCTGCCAAACTTCTTCGCTATCTCTGCGGGACTTGCCATGGAATCTGCCCACGTGAAAGGGATGAGCTATTACGAAGGACCGCTTTCGACTTCCGCCCTCATCGGTCTACGCAACGCCGAAATGGCGCTGCTTGCTCAACGCAGCCGCTTCGTCGCAGAATCCGCTCAATCTGCATTGCAGCAAGACAACTGGCTCGCAACACACCCCGAAAGCGCGCTCAGCCCGCGTCGCAAGCCTCCAAAAGTTCAAGCACGGTTGAGCATACCGACCCTGAGCATTAAAACATTCGGACGGCTCGAGTTGAGGATCGGTGGAGAGCCAATTGATGAAGATAGCATTAAGAGCGCGCACGTCAGGCCGCTGATCGTGTTACTTGCGTCGAATCCAGGACGCGAAATACCACGCGATTCAATCTGCAAGTCAATGTGGCCGGACAGCCCCCTGCAAATATCCCGGAAAAGCTTCTATACCGTGTGGAGCAAGCTCAGGCAAGCGCTCGTGTTACCCGACGGATCATGCCCCTACCTCATACGGCATCGTGTGGGATGTGCCTTCAACGCATCGTATGTCCAAAGCGACATCGCTCGCCTTGACGAAATCTGTCGCACGTTCCTTTTCGAGGAGCCCGACTTCACACGCTGGTCCGAACTGCTCGCCGAGGTCGATAGGGACTTTTCTGGCGACCTCTTGCCAGCAGAAACCACGAACGACCTCGTCGTGCAGACGCGGGAGGAATGCCAAACAAAACTCGTCGACGCATTGGTAGTCGCATCGGCTGGAATCGCCCAAACGGGAAACCCGCGACGCGCCGCCTGGTGTGCGCAAATGGCGCTCGACCACGACGACACTCGAGAAGATGCGTACTTGGAGCTCATGCGCGCGCAAGCTGCCTCGGGACAACGGGTCGCAGCCATGGCGACGGGCCGACGTGCCATGCATGTGTTGAGCGAAAAACTTGGGATCGATCCCTCTTCCGAGCTTATGGTTTTCTACCAACAGCTGCTCGAATCAGAGGATTTGTAGAAAGAAAACCAGTCGAGGTTTTATCGATCGGCAGCAAATTGCGGAAAGCGTGAAGACAAGGTAACGTTGCATGCGCATTGTCTGCAGCCACGCTTTGGCGGCACCGTCTTTCCCTGTCGCTATGTTACAGTTTTAGATTAGCCAATCATCAGGTCTACGAGAACAGGACGGCACACTAGATGGCGGGATTTTTCTCTAAACTCCTTTCATTCGGCGAAGGCCGACAGGTTAAGAACTATCAGAAAATCGCCGATCACATCATCGACTTTCTGGACGGT
>CACZIP010000012.1 GCA_902781245.1 uncultured Coriobacteriaceae bacterium
GCCGCGCTAATGCACGGCCCGCTTTGCTAGGGCTAACTAATGAACAACAGCACGACCGACCGAAAACAAAACTACAGAGACCGCAAGACCGCCATCATTTTGATCGGTCTTGGGGTTTGCCTCGTCATTCTTGCAATTTTCTCGTTTCTCGTGGGTCGTTTTCCGATCAGCCCCGATAAGGTTGTCGGCATTTTGGCAAGTGGCATAGTCCCTGTTGACCAGTTTTGGACAGACCAGGAAGCGATCATCTTCTTCAACGTTCGACTTCCACGCGTGTTGCTTGCCATGCTCGTCGGTTGCAGTCTGTCTGCTGCTGGAGCCGCATATCAAGGTACATTCCAAAACCCATTGGTATCGCCTGATATTCTCGGTGCTTCGCAGGGTGCGGCTTTTGGTGCAGCTGTGGCCATCTTGCTTGGGTTTGCAAGCTTCGGCATTTCGGTCATGGCATTCTCATTTGCCATCGTCACCGTTCTGCTTGTCATTGCAGTTGCGCAAGCTGCACGTGGTAACCAGGTGCTCACCGTCGTTCTCGCGGGCGTCATGATCAGTTCGTTGTTCTCGGCCGGCGTCTCTTTCACCAAGCTGATCGCCGACCCATCAGACCAGCTGCCTGCAATCACATATTGGCTCATGGGCAGTCTCACTGGCGCAAAGCCTTCCGATGTAACAATGGTGCTCCCGTTCATGATTGTCGGCTTGGTGACTTTGTTTGTGCTCAAATGGCGCATCAACATCCTCACTATGGGCGATGAGGAAGCAGCTACGATGGGCGTCAACACAAAGGCGCTGCGCCTTATCATCATCATCGCTGCAACCCTTGTCACCGCTGCTTCCGTTTCGGTCACGGGCATGATTGGCTGGGTCGGTCTTGTCATTCCGCATTTGTCTCGTATGCTCATCGGCAGCGACTATCGAAAGCTCATGCCCGCCAGCATGCTCATGGGCGCATGTTTCCTCTTGCTTGTCGACGACGTGTCGCGTCTTGCGACAACTGCGGAGATTCCCATCGGCATTTTGACGGCGTTCATCGGAGCTCCGTTCTTCCTGTACCTGATTACGAGGGAGGGGAAGAAAAGATGAGCGTCAAGATCGAGAACCTCAGTTTCGCGTACGGCACCCATCAGGTGCTCAAGAACATTTCGCTTGAAGTTGGAGATGGCACGCTTGTAAACGTGCTCGGACCTAACGGCACTGGAAAATCCACGTTGTTCCGCTGCATTCTTGGTTTGTACACGTCATACCATGGTTCCATCATCGTGAACGGCAAGGACGTCAGCAAGCTCAACATCCGTGAGCGCGCCCGCGAGATGGCCTTCATCCCGCAGTCTCACAAGCCTGTGTACGATTACGATGTTGTGGATGTCGTGCTCATGAGCTCAGGAGCTGGGTCAGGTGCGTTCTTCTCCCCGAAGAAGGCGCATGTAGACCGTGCGCTCGATGCGCTTGAACGCGTTGGTATCGGTCACCTCGCACATCGTCCCTACACGCGCATTTCGGGAGGCGAGCAACAGCTTGTGCTCATTGCGCGTGCGCTTGCGCAGAATGCGAATACCATCATTATGGACGAACCGACTTCCGCTCTCGACTATGGCAATACGGTGCGTGTCTTGTCGTGCGTGCGGCAGTTGAGCACTGAGGGTTTGACGGTTATCCAATCGACGCATCAACCAGACCAAGCATTCTTGTATGCAGACAAGACGCTCGTTCTCTTCGAGGGCGAAGTGTTGGCGTATGGCTCGCCGAAAGATGCGATCACAGCAGAGCTTATCAGCAAAATCTACGGTGTCGAGGTCGAGGTCAACTCTCTTCATGATGACCGGGTTCGCGTCTGTGTGCCGAAAATTGAAATTGGGCGCTAGGCCGGTCTGAGCCATCAATCTCAATCAACGAATGCACTAAGTACCTGGTTTGCAGATTCGCAATCGGGGTAAATGAGCGTTGGTTCTCCCCAAAGGGGGAAGCGCGTTTTGGCGTCATCCAAGAGGGCGGCACGTACGATCACGAGTGCATGGGGAAATGTCGTGTTCGGACCTTGCTCGAGCAAATTGAGCGCCTCAACTAGCCCGCCACCTCGTAAGAGTTCGAGCCGTCCGAGTTCATCGATTACGAGCAAGCTTTTTGAATGTGCAGTGGCATGCGGAAGCGAAGCAAGATGGTCGTTCACCTTGATGATCGCGTCCTCGTCGATATGCCAGAGTAGGTTCGCTTTCTCGCTTTGGGCGTTTGGATTGAGCAACCCCTCTGCCTCCGCGATGTCGCGACGTCGCGCAAACGGTATGCGCTTATCGTCTGGAAGCAGCACATTGTCTATGCCGAGCTTTTCGAACCCATTTTCGTCGACATATTCCTCAACAGCATCAGGGTCATTTCCAGAGCGCCAGACTCCTGGCGCAAGTACGCCTTGCGCGGAGATGCAGTTCTCGTTAAGCGAATCGATAAGCGACTCGAGCCACCGCGTCTTGCCTGTCTGCACATCACCGGTGAGTATGAACAGCATCGTCTTCGCGGCCTTTCTTGTCGTGGCTCCCTTGTTGAATTCTATATCGACTGGGAGGCTTTATTGGGTTCGGCTTTTCGACCTATGAGAACGCGCGGTCGGTCTGCAAGGTCGTGAATGATGCGGACATCAGTAAAACCTGCTTGAAACGCCTCATGACAAGCGGTTTCAAGGCATGTTTCGTGAAGCTCGAAAGCAAAGGCTCCACCAGGACGAAGTGCAACATTGCACCATGAGAGCAGGCGGCGGAAGATGTCGAGACCATCAGCGCCGCCATCGAGTGCCAGTGCTGGCTCGAAGTTGGCAACCTCGTTCGGGATCTCTGATAAGACGTCTGTCGGAACATAAGGCGGATTCGAGACAACAAGATCGAAAGACCCTAAAAGGGATTCATCAATGCCGGTGCCCAAATCGCATTCGATTACGGAAACGCGCTCGTCCAAGCCCAGAAGCTTAACGTTCTCGCGAGCAAGTGCGGTTGCGACGGGGGAGATGTCGGTCGCGATAACGTGCGTGTTGGGATGTTCGTAAGCAATCGAAGATGCGATGCAAGACGTACCCGTGCAGATATCTGCTACAAGTAATTCTCGTTGTGGGTCATCCACGGCGTTGGTTGCAAATTGACTATCAGGATTCTCATCGTCTTGAAGCATTTTGAGAATCTGCGCATCATAAACGTCCTGAGGCTTTTCTGGCGCCGGAAGCAATGAAAGAGCTTCGCTCACAAGAACCTCTGTCTCTGGACGCGGTATGAGCACGCCAGGAGCAACTTTCACTTCGATATGCCGAAACGAGGCTTTTCCTGAAATATACTGAAGCGGTTCTCCGGCTCCGCGCCTACGGGTGTACTCACGCAGCGTCTCGCGCTCAGCGAGCGTCAACGGACGTTCAAGATCGAGAAACAATTGCATGCGCGAGCAATCGAGCGCATCGGCGACAAGCCATTGCGCTGAATATCGGGGGTTCTCGTCACCATGTTTGTCGAGATACCCCTCGATCCAATCGAGTATTCGCTTGACGCTCCAGATATCGTCAGACATTAAACAGCCTGCTCGAGTTTCTTTGCACGCTCAGCTGCCTGCAGAGCGGTGATGAGCTCGGAAAGCCCAGCTCCACCGCTTCCAAGCAAAACGCCGTTGTAGGTTCCGTTGTAGCCGATGCGATGGTCGGTCACGCGGTCTTGCGGGCCGTTGTAGGTGCGGATCTTCTCGGAACGGTCGCCCGTGCCCACTTGAGCGCGGCGTTCGGCTCCTTCGGCCTCGCGCTGCTCGGCGAGCATCTTCTCGTAAAGGCGTGCACGCAAAACGGCCATGGCAGCAATCTTGTTCTGCAACTGCGACTTTTGATCCTGCGACTGCACGACCAAGCCGGTGGGGAGGTGCGTGATTCGAACCGCGGAGTCCGTCGTGTTGACGCACTGGCCGCCCGGACCGCCAGCGCGATAAACGTCGATACGCAGGTCTTCGTTCTTGATTTCGACCTCAACTTCATCCGCTTCAGGCAACACGGCAACTGTGGCGGTGGAAGTGTGGATGCGGCCCTGCGATTCGGTCTTGGGAACGCGCTGCACGCGATGAACGCCTGATTCGAACTTCATGAACGAATAGACCTTGTCGCCCTTGACCTTGAACTGAATCTCGCTGTATCCGCCTGCCTCAGACGGCATGACGTCAAGCAGCTCGATCTTCCACTTCTTCTCGCTTGCGAAGCGCTCGTACATCTTGAAAAGGTCACCAGCGAAGATCTTCGCCTCGTCGCCGCCAGCACCGCCGCGGATCTCGACGATGATGTCCTTCTCATCAGCCGGGTCAACGGGGATGAGCATGAATTTGATTTCTTCCTCGATGCCGGGGAGTTCGGACTCGATGCGTGCAATTTCCTCTTGAGCAAATTCCTTCATTTCAGGGTCGCCGAGCATTTCCTTGGCCTCGGCTAGGTCGTCTTCGGCTTGCACAAAAGCGCGTGCCTGTTTTACGAGCGGCCCCTGGTTTGCATACTCCTTGGCGAGGCGGTTGTATTCCTTCTGATTCGCCAAGACATCGGGATCGCCCATCTTCTGCTGAAGCTCGTCATAGGCTTCGATAATCTTGACAAGCTTGTCTCTCATACTGGTTTCTGCCATGGGAAGTTCCTTTACATGATTGCGGCCGCACATCGGCCATGGATGACTGGAAAACGCGTTTAAGCTGCGCGGCTTGATGCCGTGCAGAGAATTTGAGCTTACGCTAATAATTTCCAGGAATGATTCGCATGAAAACGGATTTTAGCAGATTAAAGCGTGTTGTGAGCCGTCTCCGCAGCTTGTGCACCGTTCGGTGACAAATCAATCTTTTGCTTGAGAAATAATCAACGTTTGCTGTAATCTCGTAGACGATAATAAAGTGAGAGGAATATGACATGAAGATCTCGTACAATCCCGATCAGGAAATCGTTGCTGCCGTAAAAGAGGGTCTTGAGCGCACAGGTGGATATTGCCCGTGCAGGCGCGATAGGACTGAAGACACGAAATGCATGTGCAAGGAATTCCGCGAGCAAATCAAGGACCCCGAGTTCGAGGGCTTCTGCCACTGCCTGCTTTACTACAAATCACTCGAAGATTAGCCTTTATAGCCTAATATCGTTTGGCTCGGAAGGTCGACTGATCGCACTAACACCTCGAATCGCGGCGTATGTTGTATCATGTCCATTAATTGGAACATGAAATAAGGAGCTGCAATGACACTGAAGGAATCAATCTGCGAAGCTGCTGAGGCTCTCAATTTGCGTCTCGAAGGGCGGAAACCCGAGATCGGCATCATCCTCGGTTCGGGCCTTGGCCCTCTGGCTGAACAAGTTGAAGATGCAGTCTACATTCCTTTTGGCGAAATCCCGCATATGAAGCGTTCGACGGCAACGAGCCATGTTGGGCGATTCGTATGTGGCAACTTGGCAGGGAAGTGCGTCGTAGTGATGCAGGGGCGCATTCATGGCTATGAGGGGTACACGCCTCAGGAGGTTGCATTTCCCGTTTGGGTCATGCATGCAATTGGCGTGCAAACGCTTGTTACGACGAACGCCGCTGGCGCTATCAACGAGAGTTTCAATGTTGGTGATTTCTGCATCATGAACGATCACATCAACTTCACGGGTCGCAACCCTGTTGTGGGCACCGACCCAGATGAGATCGCGTTCAGATTCTTCTCGATGAAAGATGCGTATGATCCAGATCTTCGTGAACTTGCATTGCAGATCGCGAAACGCGAAGAAATAACGGTTCATGAAGGCGTTTACCTTGGATTGCTTGGACCAAGCTTTGAGACGCCTGCAGAAATCAGGGCATTCAGGGCTTGGGGTGCTGATACCGTTGCGATGAGCGTCTGCGAAGAAGTGATTGCGGCAAGGCATGTCGGCATGAGGGTGTTCGGGATGTCCCTGTGCTCCAACATGGCCTGCGGTATCGAGGGCGCATCGCCGTCAGATGAGGAGGTTTTCGAGGTTGCAATGAGGCGTGTGCCTGATTTCTGCCGGTTGATAATCGAACTCGTGCGCGAGATATAGGTTCTTCTTCGAGCGGAAATCATAGTAAAAAGACCGCTTTCAACGAGCCCTTTCATCGTTTTGCGCAATTAATCAGATGTAGTAATCGAGTTGATGAAATGCGTGCCTTTTCACGTTCGATTGAGTCGCTATAATTGTCTCGTCATGCAAACGAACAACAAAGGTGAAACGCATGTCAAAAGAGATCATCGTCGTTCAAGGGAACGGCATATTATCTGGTGAAGTATCTATTTCAGGGGCAAAGAATTCTGCCCTGAAGCTTATGGCTGCAACGATTCTTGCACGTGGCGAATGCGTCATTCGCAACGTGCCGCTCATCTCTGACATCGAAGTGATGACCGAGGTGCTCACTTGCCTGGGCGCGACAGTCGGACGCAACGGGCATGTCGACAGGGACGAGCATGTCGTCTCAATCGACACCTCGACGGTCGAGTCGCGTGAAACGCCTTACGAACTCGTCTCGAAGATGCGTGCAAGCATCGCAGTGCTTGGTCCGCTCATTGGGCGGTTCGGCGAAGCATCAGTTGCCATGCCCGGTGGTTGTCAAATCGGAGCGCGTAAAATCGATATGCACCTCAAAGGTCTCGAGGCGCTTGGTGTCGAGTTCTCCGTCGATCACGGTTACTTGAAGGCGAAGACGCCGAACGGTTTGCATGGAAGTCACGTCGTGCTTGATTTCCCAAGCGTCGGCGCAACTGAGAACCTGCTTATGGCTTCAGTTACGGCCGAAGGCACGACGATCATCGAGAATGCTGCACGTGAGCCCGAAATCGTTGACCTGTGCAATATGCTCAACGAGATGGGTGCTCGAATTTCTGGGTCTGGTTCGATGGTCATCACCATCGAAGGTGTTGCGCTTGATGACTTGCATCCTTGCGACCATGCGACAGTGGGCGATCGCATCGAAGCGGGCACGTTCCTCGTTGGGGGCGCCCTCACCGGTGGACCGCTCACAGTTAACGGGATCGATCCGTCTTTCTTGCGCATGGCGATTGTGAAACTCAGGGACATGGGTTGCACGGTTTCCGAAAGCGAGAATTCGATCACGGTTTCGCGCGACAAGCCTCTGAGTCCTGTGGACATCCAAACGTTGCCTCATCCAGGTTTCCCAACCGATCTCCAGGCTCAGTTCATGTTGCTGGCTGCTTGCGCTGAGGGAACATCGGTCATCACCGAGAACGTCTTCGAGAACCGTTTCATGTTCGCTTCCGAAATCGCTCGTATGGGTGCCGATATCGTCATAGACGACCATCATTCGCTCGTGCGGGGCGTCAAGCAACTTCAAGGCGCACCTGTCGAGTCAACTGACCTACGAGCGGGAGCGGCGCTTGTGCTCGCTGGAATCGTGGCTGAAGGCGAGACGAAGGTCTACAAGATCGGTCACATCGACCGTGGTTACGAGGATTACGTCGGAAAGCTCCAATCTCTTGGTGCTGATGTCAAGCGTGTGAAACAAGGGTAGAAATCCCGATGGTAATCCGCAGGAAAAAGGGTTTCACGGCCAAGCAATCTAAACGCACATCACGCAAGATGAGCGATTCAACGTATGGCACCCATGTTGATCGTGGGTCCCATGCTCGAGGACGCATGCAAAATGCAAGCTCGGTTTCGTTCTCGAATTCGCGTGCTGCAAATCGAGCGTCGCGTGGCGTTGTCAACACCATCACGCCCACTACTTCATCGGGCGAGAGTCAAGCTGCCTATCGCCAGCGTACGCGTCAGACCCGCTATATCGAAGACGTGCAGCGCAAGGCGAGACGTCGCAGAGTGCTCACATTCGTCATTGCTGCGTTGGTGATTATCGGACTTGCTGTTGGTGCAGGTTATATTGCTTTCAGAGGCGCCGTCGTATCAAAGATGTCGCTCGGTGACTCGGACGCGAAAACGGCGCTTGTCGCCTCGAAGGAAGGCGAAGTTTCTTACACGCTCATTTCCGTGGACTTGGGTGCTGTTGCAAAGCCGCTTGCACGTTCGGGTCCCGATGTGTTGCTGCTCGTGCGTCTTGATGAAGATGCCAGGACGATGGCCATCATCAATGTTCCCGCAGATCTGCGAATAACGCTAAGCGATAGCGAATACCACCATCTTTGCGAAGCTGCCCAAAACGGCGATGCTGCGCTCATCGATGCGGTGTCCAGGTACACGGGTGTTAACGTGTCCCATTTCGTCAAGCTGTCGAAGAGCGGATTCGTTGATCTCGTAGAAGCTCTTGATGGTGTGGATGTCGAGGTCGATCAAGTGGTTGATGACCCACATGCTGGCGATGTGTACATCCCCGCTGGTGCGCAAACGCTGTCAGGTGATGCGGCGCTCACCTATTTGAGGGCCACAAACTTGAAACTCGGCGTGCTCGATCAGATGAATCATCAGAATGATTTTGCAGCGAGTTTACTTGCCGAGGTGTTTGCCGATGATGGTCAAGTGGGCTTTTCGGCCCGTCTCGATTCGATTGACGAATTCTTCCAAACTGATTATTCGTATGACGATATCGTCAAACTGCAAAACTGGTTGAAAGACATCCCTGTAGATGCCATGACGCTTGTCACAGTTCCCGGATATACGACGGCTGTGACTGGCGTTGTTGAAAACGAGCAATCCTATTACATCGCATCTGCGAATGACATAACAGCAATCATCAACACGCTCGACGAAGGCGGAGATCCGAACGCAGCGGAACACGAAGTTGCTTCGATTGACAAGAAGTCGTTCACGGTTGAAATCCAGAACGGTGCAGATGTGGCAGGTGCTGCAGCTGCAACTGCCGAGGTTTTGAAGGCAGCGGGCTTCAATGTGGGAGAGGTTGGAAACGCTGAACAGCAGGTTTACAGCGAGACCCTGGTGGTTTACAAGGACAACGGAATCCAGCAAGCACAGGCGGTCATCGATGCCATTGGCATTGGACGCGCTGTCTACGCCAGCTATTACTACGAGTTTGAAGCTGATGTTTTGGTGATAATTGGTTCCGACTATATGCCCACGTCATAGATGGGAAGTTGGCACAGCGTCATTCGTGGTAGAATCACCATGTTAAAAGACGCGACGAAGGAGTAACAATGCTTGACAAGAATGATGTTTTGGCAGTTCTCGACCTTATCCGCCCGAGCCTCATGGCTGATGGCGGCGATGTGAAGCTGATCGACGTGACCGAGCAAGGTGAGGTCATCGTCGAGCTGACCGGCGCCTGCAAAGGCTGCCCGCTGTCCCAGATGACGCTTGCAAACGGTATCGAGCGCATCCTCAAAGAGCGTGTTCCTGGCGTCATGAGGGTTGTGCCTGCAGAGGAAATGCAGTAAAGACTGCGCGACGCGTTTCGCATTTGATGCGACTCGCATATCGACATGCTTAACGACATCTATCAAAACCTGGACCCGGTGGCATTTTCCATCGGGCCCTTTTCTGTTCGATGGTATGGCCTTGCGTACATGGTTGGCTTTCTCTGCGCTGCGCTGCTCATGTGGTGCATTGCAAAGCGATGGAAGCTCCGCTTCGATGCCGACGCGCTACTGACAATCATTTGCTGCATCATCGTTGGCGTCATTGTTGGCGCCCGTCTCGGATACTGTCTGTTCTACGGCAATGGATACTATCTCGAGCATCCTCTTGAGATATTCGCTCTCAATCAAGGCGGCATGAGTTTCCATGGTGGACTGATCGGTGCGTTGTTATCTGGAATTGTGGCCGCGAAACTAACCGGGATTCCGTATCTCACCTTGGCAGACATGGGTGCAATCGTTGCCCCGATCGGCTTGTTCCTTGGACGCTGCGCCAACTTCGTCAACGGCGAGTTATGGGGCGCTCCAACTGATTTGCCATGGGGTGTTGTCTTCGGTGGCTCAGCCGGAATGATGCCGCGCCATCCATCCCAATTGTACGAAGCGCTTCTCGAGGGCGTGCTGCTATTTGTGATTCTCTTTGCGCTGTCTCGCAAGAGGCTACCTCGGCCACGTGGCACGTTTATCGGCGTGTTCCTTATCGTCTATGGCATCTGCCGTTTCCTCATAGAGTTCGTGAGGCAGCCTGACGCGCAACTTGGCTACTTGTTCGGTGGATGGGTGACTATGGGACAAGTGCTGTCGGTTCCTTTGATCCTCATCGGAATCGGGGTTCTCATCTATGCAGCAACAAAGAA
The DNA here is from genome assembly GCA_902781245.1 of uncultured Coriobacteriaceae bacterium. GTDB lineage: Bacteria > Actinomycetota > Coriobacteriia > Coriobacteriales > Eggerthellaceae > UBA9715. The sequence goes on from CACZIP010000012.1 coordinate 10,167, forward strand.
GTTGCCGCAAAAAGGACTCCCCGAGTAGTCCAACTGAAAAGTCAGCGACTCAAGAAGGAAAATGAATGAAAGAGAACGGCCTTTATCTCGGTATCGATTACGGCGGCAATTCCGTAAAGTCTGGATTGTTCGACTCAATCGGAATCATGCAGGGAAAGACGAGTTGGCCGACGGTCGATTTATCGAGCCCTGACGAATGCCAAAGGTTTGCAGAAGGCGTAGCTGAATTCGTACGTAGTCTGGATTTGTATGTATCAGATGTCTTAGGTGTAGGTCTTGCCATGCCGGGCATGATTGCTCAAGACAGCTATTTCTGTCCGAACGTCTCAGTCAATGTTGAAGTGCTGGCTGAATGCCTCTCCAAATCGTTCTCCTCAACGCCCGTTTCAATCATCAACGATGCCAACGCTGCGGCGTTCGGAGAGATGTGGAAAGGCGCTGGTAGCGAGGCAAAAACAGCTTTGCTTGCCACATTAGGTTCGGGGCTTGGGTCAGGCATCATAATTGATGGCAATGTCGTGACAGGCGCTCATGGCGCTGCCGGCGAACTCGGGCATGTAACTGTAGAACCTGGCGGTCGTCTATGCACGTGCGGTCGGAAGGGCTGCGCTGAGCGCTATGCATCGGCGCGCGGCCTCGTTCAGACTTTTACTGAAGCAACAAATGATGACGGTCTTGATTCATCATTGTTTAGCGAATTTGAACCAACAAGCGCCACCGATGCGCTTCCTGTGTTCAAGGCATACGAGGTTGGTGACCCGCGTGCTGCTAGAGCAATCGAAGTGATGGTCGACAAGCTTGCATTCGCTTTGGCGCAGGTAGCTTGCATCGTCGATCCTGAAGTCATCATATTGGGCGGTGGCGTTTCCGGAGGATCACCGTATTTCATCGAAGACTTGCGTTCCGCGTTTAGTACGTATTGTCTTCCTGCGTGCAGCTCCACTGAGATTCGGGTTGCTGTACTCGGGAACGATGCCGGCATGTACGGTGCAGCACGTTATGCTATGAATAGCGCAAAGAAAGAGTGCTAAAGGGGAGACTCTCTTAAAACCATTAAGCGATAATAAAATCGATCCAATCTCGATTTCGCCGAAGGAGGAAACGGACATGTCAATGATTTCCCGTCGTACGTTTGTAAGCAGCGCTGCTGCCATTGGTGCAACTGCTGGAGCGATAGCCCTTGCTGGTTGCTCGGGCGGTTCTTCGTCGGGTTCTGCTAGCGCATCGTCTGCATCGGCATCTGCGTCTGTTGAAACAGCCTCGCAGAGCCAATCAGGCTCCGCATCGTCCCAGCCCGCAACTGACTTGAGCAAGTCGGTTGTCGTGTTCTTCTCTCGAGCTGGCGAAAACTACGATGTCGGCGTGATCGACGAGGGAAACACATCAATCGTTGCGCACTCCATTGCAGGCAAGGTGGTTTCGGATGTCTTCGAAATCGTGCCTGAGGAGGAATACCCGTTCGGTTACGACGATTGCTACGCTCGGGCGAAAAGCGAGCAAAACTCCAATGCTCGTCCTGCAATCAGCGATACGTTCGACAGCTTCGATGATTACGATACCGTCTACCTTGGTTATCCAATCTGGCACAGCGATTTGCCTATGATCATGCTCACTTTTATCGAGTCGAAGGATTGGACGGGCAAGAAAGTAATGCCGTTCTGCACGCATGGAGATAGCGGGCTTTGCGGTACTGACCAACATATCAAGTCGCTCTGCAAGGGCGCTGACGTCAAGGAAGGTCTGGCAATCAAGGGATCTGACGCGCAAGCCTTTGGCATGGATGTCGATAAAGCGATCAATACTTGGCTTGCCAAGGTTCGTTCGTAGATTGAGATTGAACAGACATCATTTATCAGCACTATATGCTTTAAAGGGTTTTGGGTAGATAACGCATCAGCACGAAAACCGACAAAACCACACTCAAGAAAAAGGAAAGGCACCCGAAGGTGCCTTTCCTGGTTTCGGAGTAGCGCGTGGTAGCTTAGCCGCCGAATACAGCAAGCATGAAGCCAGCAGCGACAGCTGAGCCGATAACGCCGGCGACGTTCGGACCCATGGCATGCATGAGCAGGAAGTTCGACGGATTGGCTTTTGCGCCTTCCTTCTGGGAGACGCGTGCAGCCATCGGAACGGCAGAAACGCCAGCCGAGCCGATCAGCGGGTTGATCTTGCCGCCCGTGATCTTGCACATGAGCTTGCCGAGAAGCAGGCCACCCATGGTGGCGAACTCAAATGCGAGCAGGCCGAGGATGATAATGAAAATCGTCTGCGGGGTGAGGAAGCGGTCGTAGAGAGCCGTGCCGCCGACGGAGACTGCGAGGAAAATCGTGACGATGTTCATGAGCGCATTCTGAGCGGTGTCGGACAGACGGTCGGTAACGCCGGATTCCTTGAACAGGTTACCGAGCATCAGGCAGCCGAGCAGCGGAGCAACCGACGGAAGCAGCAAGACGACAAACACGGTGACGACGATCGGGAAGACGATCTTCTCTTTCTTCGAAACCGGACGCAGCTGGTCCATCTTGATCTTGCGCTCTTCTTCAGTGGTGAGAAGACGCATGACTGGCGGTTGGATCAGCGGGATGAGCGCCATGTACGAGTAGGCTGCAATCGCGATAGGTGCCAGGTACTCGGGAGCGAGCTTCGAGGTCAGCCAAATTGCCGTCGGGCCATCAGCGCCACCGATGATGCCAATGGAGGCAGCGACGTTGGGCTCGAACTGGAAGATCAGACCTGCCATCAGGAATGCCGCGAAGATACCAAGCTGGGCGGCTGCGCCGAGCAGCAAGCTCTTCGGGTTGGCAATCAGGGGACCGAAGTCGGTCATGGCGCCAACGCCCAGGAAGATGAGCGATGGATACAAGCCTGATTTGACACCAATATACAAGATGTCTAAGAGGCCGCCTTCATGGAAGATGTCAGTAATGGTGGTCGTACCGGCAATGTAGCCGTCCCAAAGCTCAGGATGGTACATGTTCGACCCCGGCAAGTTCACGAGCAGCATGCCGAAGGCGATGCCGACAAGCAGCAGCGGCTCGAATTTCTTGACGAGGCCAAGATAGAGCAGGAACAAGGCGACGACGATCATGATGAGTTGTCGCCAGTCGGATACGATTAGGAAGAAACCCGAGGTTTCCCACAATCGCATGAGGATATCAAGTGCGTTTTCCATAAGCGGCCCTTAGATGACGATGAGGGTGTCGCCGGTAGAGACCATCTGGCCTTGGGAGACAACGATCTGCTTGACGGTGCCGTCGCACGGAGCGGCGACTTCGTTTTCCATCTTCATGGCCTCGATGAGCAACAGCACGTCGCCTTCCTTGACTGCAGCGCCCTGGCTGACCTTGATGGACAGGACGTTGCCTGGCAATGGAGCCGTGACCGGAGTGCCATCGGCGGTTGCACCAGCAGGAGCAGCGGCGGCGGCCGGAGCAGCAGCAGGGGCAGCAGCCGCGGGGGCTGCGGCAGGTGCAGGAGCGGCTGGGGCCTTGACTTCGTACTCATCGAGGATCATGGCTTCGCCCTGCTCGACCTCGACTTCGTACGTCTTATCCTTGAGCGTAACTACATATTTCATAACAGTTCGCCCCTCCTAGTCTTCCTTGGGCGTGATTTCGCGGATCGAGATGAAGCGCAGCTCGTTGAGCGGCTTTTGAAGCTCGTCGGCAACGATGGCCATAACCATGGCTGCATCACGCGGGTTGGTGTTGTACAACTTGAAATCGCCGGCAGTGCCCGGCGCGAGGGGGACGTCCGCATTAGCTGAAGCAGCAGGTGCGGCAGCAGCGGCAGCGGCGCCCTTCGCCTTCTTGGGCTCGTCGCTGAGGTTCAACTTGCTCATGATCACGATGATTGCAATCAGCAACGCAAGCGCGAAGAACACGACGCAAATGCCAAGAAGCGAGTTGACTAGATACTCGACTACGCTCATTCTTCCACCTTCGTGATGCTGTAAGCGACCTTGCGCTCTTCGAGAGCCTTGCGCTCATCGAAGAACTTCTCGGCGACTGGCGGGAAGGCGATATAGGACAGAACGTCTTCTTCGCATGTGGCGCGGTCGCCAAGCTCGGCCTCGGCCTTCTCGAATGCATCCTTCGGCAACGTGTCAGCATAACGACCCTCGATAGGCTTCTCGTCGCCGAGAATCTGCGCGCGAATCTCTTCGTTGATGGGAGCGGGGGTGCGGCCATATTCACCACGGCAGTATGCACGGATTTCCTGGCCGACGTTCTTGTAGCGTTCGCCTGCGAGCACGTTCTGCACAGCCTGGGTGCCGACGAGCTGCGAGGTGGGCGTGACCAGCGGCGGGTAGCCGAGGTCGGCACGGACGCGTGGCGTTTCAGCGAGGGCCTCGTCGAATTTGTCGATTTGGCCGAGCATCTCGAGCTGCGAGAGCAGGTTCGAGAGCATGCCGCCAGGAATCTGGTAATTCAGGCACTGGGTGTCGGTCGTCAACGAGATCGGGTTCAGCGTGCCATCTGCGATGTACTCAGCACGTATGGGCTTGAAGTAGTCGGCGATCTCGTAGAGAACCTTTTCGTCGAGGTCGACTTCGTAGCCGAGCTCAGTCAACGCTACGTACAGCGTCTCGGTGGCGGGCTGGGAAGTGCCGCCAGAGAACGGCGAGATGGCGGTATCGATGACATCAGCGCCTGCCTCGACGGCTTTGAGATAAGTCATGAATGCTGTGCCGGTCGTCGAGTGCGTGTGCACAACGAGCGGAAGGTCTACAGCATCTTTGATGGCCGAGCACAGGTCGTAAGCATTTGCTGGCGTCATGATGCCGGCCATGTCCTTGATGCAGATGGAGGAAACACCCATGGCAGCAAGTTCTTTCACCATCTTGACGTAAGCTTCGAGCGTATGCACGGGGCTTGTGGTGTAGGAGATTGCGCCAGATGCCATGCCGCCTTCTTCGACCGTCGTTTCGATAGCGACTTTGAGATTCTCAAGGTCGTTCAACGCGTCGAAGATGCGGATGATGTCGATGCCGTTGCGAATCGACGCACGAACGAAAC
>CACZIP010000013.1 GCA_902781245.1 uncultured Coriobacteriaceae bacterium
TCGCATAATTCAACCTGGTTGTTTTATGCACCAGAGAACTGTTCCCCTTACGCACGGTTCGTCTTGATTCTTCGTCCCTTGTGGCGTTTGCCTAACAGCTCGGTGACCACACGTCTTCCTTGGTACAATAACAAGGTTAAAGACTAAAAACACCCGAGCATGAAGGCGGATGTTCATGAAATACAAAGGCAAGGAATACATCGAGATCCCGTCGGCGGTGGCCCTCTCGCCGGTGGGGGATGCGCTGCGCATCGGTATCGACGTTGGCTCGACTACGGTCAAGCTTGCGATTCTCGATGCAGAAGACCAGGTCGTCTGGTCTATTTACGAACGCCATCACTCCGACGTGCGTGCGACCATCGCACAGGTGCTCGAAGCTGCCGCTGTCGAGTACGGCAACGAGCGCGCTGCGCTCGCCATCACTGGTTCGGGCGGCCTGCTTTTGGCAAAGTGGCTCGATGTGGAATTCGTGCAAGAGGTCATTGCCAGCAAGACCGCTGTCGAGACGTTCATTCCCAAGACCGATGTCGCAATCGAGCTTGGCGGCGAGGATGCGAAGATCATCTACTTCGGCCAATCGATCGAACAGCGCATGAACGGCACGTGCGCTGGTGGTACCGGCGCGTTCATCGACCAGATGGCAGCGCTGCTCGACACCGATGCGGGCGGTCTGAACAAGCTGGCCGAAAGCCACACGACCATCTATCCGATTGCGAGCCGTTGCGGCGTGTTTGCCAAGACCGACGTGCAGCCCCTGCTCAACGAGGGTGCGCGCAAGGAAGACATCGCGGCTTCCATTTTCCAATCGGTCGTCACGCAGACCATCAGCGGCCTCGCGTGCGGCAGGCCGATCCGCGGGCACATCGCATTCTTGGGCGGTCCGCTGCAATATCTTCCCGAACTGCGCAAACGTTTCTACGAGACGCTCAACCTCGACGATGAGCACATCATCGTTCCCGAGAACGCGCATCTGTTCGTGGCGAGCGGCTGCGCAGTTGCGGGTGGCAAGTCCGACACGATGAAGATCGAGCGTCTCAACGACGTCATCGAGCGACTGCACAACTTGGGTGATGTCCAAGGTTCGGAGGTCACGCGCCTCGACCCGCTGTTCGCTTCGCCCGAGGATTACGAGGAGTTCAAGCGCCGTCACGATGCCGAAATGGTCGAAACCGCCGACCTCGCCACTTACGAAGGGCCGGCTTACCTCGGCATCGATGCTGGCTCCACCACGTTCAAGGCTGTGCTCATCAGCGAAGACGGCAAGATCCTTTGGAGCCATTACGTGTCCAACAAAGGCGACGTGCTCGGCTGCGCCCGCACTGCCCTCGAAAAGCTCTACGGGGAAATCGGCGAGAAGCCCATCACAATCGAGCATTCGACCGTCACCGGCTACGGCGAGGGATTGTTGCTCGAGGCGCTGCGTGTCGATTCCGGCGAGATCGAGACCGTCGCTCACCTGCGCGGTGCGCGCGAAATGCTGCCCAACGTCGAGTTCATCCTCGACATCGGCGGTCAGGACATGAAGTGCCTGCGCGTGAAAGACGGCGTCATCGACCACATCATGTTGAACGAGGCATGCTCGTCCGGCTGCGGAAGCTTTATCGAAAGCTTTGCGAGCGGTCTGGGGCTCGATGTGTCCGAGTTCGCGCAGACCGCCATCGAGGCAGAGCACCCCGTCGACCTGGGCAGTCGCTGCACCGTGTTCATGAACAGCCGCGTCAAGCAAGCGCAGAAGGAAGGCGCGACGGTTGGCGATATCGCCGCTGGCTTGGCGCTTTCCGTCATCAAGAATGCGCTGTTCAAGGTCATCAAGATTCGCGACCCGCATGACGTGGGAGAACATGTCATCGTGCAGGGCGGAACGTTCCTCAACGATGCCGTGCTGCGTTCGTTCGAGCAGCTCGCTGGAGTGGACGCCGTGCGTCCGAACATTGCCGGCAATATGGGTGCCTACGGTGCGGCTTTGCTTGCGCGCGACCGCGCAGCCGAAGGCGTGCCGACCACGCTGCTCACGCTCGAACAGCTGGGAGCGCTCAATCCCACGCACCGCACGGCGCGTTGCAAGCGTTGTTCGAACCATTGCCTGCTGACGATCAACGATTTCGGAAAGGATGAGAACGGCAAGCATCGCCGCTTCATCACGGGCAACCGCTGCGAGAAGGGCGCCGGTTCCGTCGACGAGAAGTCCGACGTCCCGAACCTCTTCGACTACAAGGCCCATCGCTTGTTCGACTACGAGCCGCTCGCTCCCGAGGATGCCATCCGTGGCACGGTGGGCATTCCGCGCGCGCTCAACATGTACGAGAACTATCCGTTCTGGTTCACGTTCTTCACCAAGCTCGGTTTCCGCGTCATCCTTTCCGACGCCTCGACCAAGAAAACCTACGAGGCGGGCATCGAGTCCATGCCGTCTGAGTCGGTGTGCTATCCTGCGAAGCTCTCGCACGGTCACGTGATGAACCTGCTCGAGAAGAATCCCGACTTCATCTGGATGCCCTGCGCCAAATGGGAGCGCCAGGAAGACGAAGGCGCCGGCAACCACTACAACTGCCCGATCGTTGCGAGTTATTCCGAGGCGCTGCGTCTCAACATCGACGAGTTGCGCGAGCCTGATTCGCCGGCGTTCCTGAACCCATGGTTGCCCTATGACAAGAAGGACCATCTGAAGAAACGCCTGCTCTTCGAGTTGACGGAAACGTACAAAAGCGTCATCGAGCGGCACGCGAAGCTGCCGACCCGTGCCGAGATCGACGCTGCCGTCGACGAGGCCTGGGCCGAAGACGAGAAGTTCAAGCGTGACATGAGGGCCAAGGGCGAGGAAACGCTGAGGTGGATGGAAGAGACCGGCACGCACGGAATCGTGTTGGCCGGACGTCCGTACCACAACGACCCCGAGATCAACCATGCCATTCCCGAGCTGCTGACCAGCTTCGGTCTGGCGGTGCTCACCGAAGACTCCATCGCACATCTGGGCACGCTCGAGCGTCCCATCCGCGTGGTCGACCAGTGGATGTACCATACGCGTCTGTACGCTGCAGCCAAGGTGGCGACGCAGCGCAAAGACCTCGACCTCATCCAGTTGAACTCGTTCGGTTGCGGCCTCGACGCGCTCACGACCGACCAGGTGCAGGAAATCCTCGAGGCTGCAGGCAAGGTCTACACCGTCCTGAAGATCGACGAGGTCTCGAACCTCGGTGCCGCGCGCATCCGCGTGCGTTCGCTGCTGGCTGCCTTGCGCGACCAGGTGAACGAGGAGCTGCCCCAGGTCAAGTTCAATCCGACGGAAGAGGTCAAGGAAGAGTCCTACACGTCCGTCGAGGAAATCGTCTCGACCGAGTTCCCGCGTGTCGAGTTTACGAAAGAGATGAAGGATTCGGGCTACACCATCCTGGCACCCCAGATGGCTCCGTATCATTTCGAGCTGCTCGTGCCCATCTTCCATGCCTACGGTTACAACCTCGAGCTGTTGCCGTCGGTCGATCACGGCGCGGTCGACGCGGGTCTCAAGTACGTCAACAACGACATCTGCTATCCGTCCATCCTGGTTACCGGACAGATCATGGAGGCGGTCACGAGCGGTCGCTACGACACCAACCGTTTGGCAGTGCTCATCACCCAGACAGGTGGCGGTTGCCGTGCGACGAACTACATCGCGCTCATCCGCAAGGCTCTCAAAGCAGCAGGTTTAGGCCATGTGCCGGTTATCTCGCTTGCATTGCAGGGCCACATCGATGAGCACAATTCCGGTTGGGATCTCACGGTTCCCATGCTCAAGCAGGCGGTATACGCGCTTTCCTACGGCGACCTGCTCATGATGGCGCTCTATCGCACGCGTCCGTACGAGACGGTGGAAGGCGATGCCCAGCAACGCTTCGACAAGTGGATGGACATTTGCCGTGCTCAGGTGAAGAAGGGGACGAACCGCCGCGAATTCGGCAAAACATGCCGCGCCATCATCAAGGAGTTCGACACCATGCCCTTGAAGGGCGAAGGCACCAAACCGCGCGTCGGTGTTGTGGGCGAGATTCTGGTGAAGTTCCATCCGACGGCGAACAACCAGGTTGTCGACGTGATCGAGCGCGAAGGCTGCGAAGCGGTCGTGCCGGGCCTGGTCGAGTTCTTCCTGTTCGGCATCGTCGGACGCATCTTCCAGAAGGACCCGCTTGGCCGCTCGGCCAAGGGTGCCGTGGGTGCACGCGCTGCATTGCAGCTGCTCGCCACCATGCGCAAGCCTATGACCGATGCACTGAAGAAGTCGAAGCGCTTCGAGGAGCCGACCGATATCTTCACGTTGGGCGAATATGCCGAGCAGGTGCTTTCGACTTGCAACTCGATGGGCGAGGGTTGGTTGCTTACAGCTGAGATGATCGAGCTCATTCGCACGGGCACTCCCAATGTGGTCTGCGCGCAGCCGTTTGCGTGTCTGCCGAACCACGTCGTGGGCAAGGCTGTCATCAAGGAGCTGCGTCGCCAGTACCCGGCAAGCAACATCGTCGCAGTCGACTACGACCCCGGCGCCAGCGAGGTCAACCAGCTCAACCGCATCAAGCTGATGATCTCGGTGGCCAAGGCCAATCTCGAAGCGGGTCTGGCTTAGCGTTTCGTGTGAGTCGGTGTCCCTGGTTCCCGCTGCAACAGAGACCGGGTCTGTGTTGCAAGAGAAACCAGGGCACCGGCTCGCTTTCTATGCAGGAGGAATAAATGCCAGGCAAGCTGGTCATATGCCCGACGCCTTTGGGCAACCTCGGCGATATGACGATCCGCGCGCTTGATGCGTTGCGTGCGGCTGACGTCGTTTGTGCCGAAGATACGCGCGTAACAGGTAAGTTGCTGGTTGCGCTTGGAATCGAGGGAAAACGGCTCGAGCGGCTCGACGAGAACCTGGTGGGGGAGCGCGCGGATGAGGTCGCTGCGCGCGTCATTGCTGGCGAGACCATCGTCTACTGCTCAGACGCCGGCATGCCGGGCGTGTCCGACCCAGGCCTTCGGCTTGTGCGCGTTGCTCGTGAAGCTGGAGCTCCAGTTGAAGTGCTTCCCGGACCGACGGCTGTGGCAACCGCTTATGTGGCAAGCGGCACGACGAGCACCAACTTCTATTTCGGGGGTTTCTTTCCGCGGAAGGACGCAGCCCGCAAGCAGATGCTCGACTCGCTGAAAAGCCTCGATGCGGCACTTGTGTTCTACGAGAGCCCAAATCGACTCGTTTCCGCACTGACCTCCATTGCAGAATCGCTGCCCTATCGTGATATTGCCGTGTGCCGCGAGCTCACCAAGCTACACGAAGAGGTCGTGCGCGGTTCGGTTGACGAAGTGAAGAGACAGTTCGAGTCGCGCGAATCGATAAAAGGCGAGATCGTCCTCGTTATCGATGCACCGAATGACGAAGAGATGCGTGCTGCAAATGCATCCGCTTCTGCGAGTGCTGAAGAACGCGCCGCCGAACTCCTCGCACAAGGCGAGCGTCCGAAGCTCGTCGTCAAGACCATTGCTGGAGAGTTCGGCATTTCCCGCAATGAAGCTTACGAGATGGTGCTAGCCAAAAAGGGAGACTCCCAATTTGGTCATCAAGCGGAGTAACGTATGCCCTGGTTCGAAGGAACGCCGAGCAAGCGGTTGATATTCGTCGACGACCTGGAAGTGTGGGTCATCGAGAAGAAGCGCATCAAGAACGTGAACCTCCGCGTGCAACCCGATGGGCGCATCGAGGTGTCGGTGCCGTACGCGACTCCTGACGAGCATGTTGAAGATGTTGTTCGGGAAAAACACGACTGGCTGCTCAAGGCCCAGAAGAGAACTGAGAACACTCCCATGGCTCGCGCTATGAGCGCGACGCCGTCCGAAGTGCGCGAATGGCGCAAGGTCGTCGAGGCGTTCGTGCCCGTGCTCATCGAACAGTGGGAGCCGATCCTCGGCGTGAAAGCGGGTCAGCTTGCCTACCGCAAGATGAAATCACGGTGGGGGAGCTGCCAACCGTCGACCGGCCGCATCTGCATCAACGTGGTGCTCGCCCTCTATCCTCCCGAATGCCTCGAGTACGTGGTGGTTCACGAGCTCGTGCATCTTCTCGTCCCCGGTCATGGACCCGAGTTCCACGCAATCATGGACCGCGCCATGCCCGATTGGAAAAAACGCCGCGCGAAGCTGCGGTCATAGCGTTACTGCGCGAACTGAAGAGTATAGATTAGCTGAACTGCCGTAGGCGAGCTTCGCCTGGCTTGAAGCCATTCGAGGCGTTAGATCAAATTCATCTGCGCCAACGTCGTATCGTACCAGTGCTGGGCGTTGGGCGGGCAATACTTCAGCGCAGCTTCCATCGAGATCGTGTAGCCATATCCGCGGGCGAGTCCGCGGACGTGGTCGTTGATGGCTTCCTCCCACGAATCCCACTCGCAGCCTCCCCAGCCCCATGCGTTGTGGGGCATGTAGCACGCTGCGCCTTTCGAGCTTTCGGTATAGGAAATCGCGGGCGACCAGCGGGGATCGACGCCATAGTTCCAGGCAGCTTCTGCAAATGTCCGCCCTTGCCCTGCCAGGGGCGATCCTGCCAGGTATGCATCGATACGCCATGTCCACTCGGCAATGAACGATTCCTGGTCGGAAGTCCAATCTGCACCGTCGCTGACAACCGCTTCCGCCTCGACCGTCTCGGCGGGCGTTTCGCTTTCGAGTTCGCTCTCGGCTTCTTCTGGTTGTGCAGGAGCTTGAGCGGCTGCGGCAGCAGCTGCCGCTTCTGCTTGACGTTGTGCCTCTTCCTCAGCGCGCCTTTGCGCCTCGAGGCGGGCGGCCTGCGCGGCAGTCAATGCCCGATCTGCGGCGTTGACGCTTTCCTCTGCTGCCGCGCGGTCTGCTTCCAGCTTTTCCGTCGAGGCAGCAAGCTCGTTTTGCATCTCGACGAGGCGCGATAGCTCGGTTTCGTGCGCAAGGGTCACGCGGTTGATCGCGTCGACGCGGAAGAACAGGTCCTCGACATTCGCCGAGCCGAGCAGCAGATCAAGCAATCCTGCTGAATCAATTTGCGATTTGTAAAGCGCGACGGCCGCTTCGTTGCTTTTGCGCTGTTGCTCGGGAATCAGCTTCTGGAGCTCGGCAATGCGCGCCTCATTTTCTGCAAGCGCATCTTCGATCTTCGCCATGTTTTCAATTGCTGACTGGTACGCCTCCGCCGAACGCTCAACCTCAAGCTGCAGTGCGTCCGGCTGAGGGTCGGTGTCGATGTCTTCGGCAAACGCAACGAAAGGCAACGCGCTAAGTGCAAACGTTGCAACGAAAATGCCAATAACAAATTTGAAGCGTGACGGCTGCGCCATGTTTTTGTTGCTTTCGAGCCGCTTGTATCTACTGGCTATATTTTAATCAAAAGGGTCGGATTTCTTCGTTTATCTATATCTTCGCCATTTCGGCAGCGGTGACTTCGTACCAACGCTCGTGGTTCGGAGGGCAGTAGACCTTTGCTGCTTCCGGCGTGATCGTGTACCCGTATCCGCGGGCAAGCCCCTTCACGTGTGCGTTAATGGCCTCGTCCCACGATGACCATTCAGCTGCCAGATTCACCGGATCGGAGTCAGCTGCGCCCCAGCCCCATGCGTTGAAGGGCCTGATGCATTTCGAGCCCTTCCCGCTTTCAATGTTTGAGATCGCCGGCGACCACCGTGGGTCGATGCAGTTGAGCCAAGCGGCACGTGCAAATGATTCACCCGTGCCGGCCATCGGGGTCCCCTCCAGATATGCGTCGATGCGCGGTGCCCATTCGGCGACAAAATCCTCTTGGCTCATGTACCAATCGGCACCGTCGGTTGCGTTGGCGTTTTTTTGCTTGGTAGCACGCTGGTCTTGGAGCACGAGAAGCGCTTCGTGTGCAAGCGCCTCTTGCGCCGTCGCTTCTTGTCGGGCCTGCTCGAGCTCGGCATGTGCAGCTTCGAGCTGCGAGAGCAGGTCCTTCATCTCGTTCAATTGGGCCGTGTTCGCTTTGCTTGCGCGCTCGATGTAGTCTGCGTATTTAACCAAATCATCGAATGACGAGGCGTTCAGCATCGCGTCGAAAAGATTGAGCTTCTCTTGCTCCATCACATACATGTCGCGCACTGCTGTGTCGGTCCGTTCCTGCTGCGTTTCCACCTTCGTCTCAAGTGCGGTGATTTTCTTCTCGCTTTCAGCCGCGCGTGCCGATGCTTCTGCTGCTCGATCTGTCGCTGTTTCGTAAGCGTCGGTAAGTGCTTCGATGCTGTATTGCCCTGCGTTGGAAAGGGGTGAAGCGGTATACGATTCCGCATATGCTGGCGTGGTCATGATGAAGATGGCAAGCAACGCGATTGTAAAGCCCCCTGCAACGAGCAAGGGGATGGTGCTTGAAGCTGACCGTATGCGATCCGGAGTGTTCATTGCCGAGAATTATAAAGCTTATTCTGATGCAGCTTGCAAAAAGGTCTATCGGCCCCGAATTCGAGCTCGACGATGCGACGGCTTTCGGCAACGGTCTTTGGAGCGCCGAACGTGCCCGGGGAAGTTGGTGGGTTGTTCGGCGATTTGAACAGGTAACAGTTCAGCAACCAAGCTCGCCAACGTCGCCAAACGACGGTTTTGAAAGCTCGCGAATGCGATAATCAGAGCAGCGCAGCATTCGTCAAACGCAACGAACGGGCATCGAGCACAAACGTTGCGAAGCGCCCTACACGAAGCGAGTCCGATGAAGCCGAAGGCATTGAACAGAGCCTCTGGATTGTTTGTTGTTGTCGCACTGGTGGCGGCGTTGAGCGCCCCTGCGCATCTTTTCGCTTATGCAGACGATTCAGCTAACGCTGCTGAAGCACCCCAAACATCAAAACAAATTGATGATGGGGAGGACGCTACGCTGTCTGGGCAAAACGACCAAGAGGATCCAGAGAAGGAAGGCAAGTTAGGCATTGCCGAGGCGGTACGCACGGCCTCCGAATCATCTGGGATGCTGGATAAAGGCGCGCATGATATTCCCATCACATCTGCGATAGCGTTGGGTCTCGCGGCTTTCGCCCTTCTCGCCATCGCTTTCAAGCTGAAAGTCTAATCAGCGCAAACCGCGCCCCTAGGGCCAACGCCCATTTCATGATGCTTCGCTCATCGTATGTTTCACATGCTAGAATAGGTGTTTGCATGTCAACGACCCCGCACGCTCATCTGCGCAGTGGGAAAGAGGAGGGCTCATATGTCCAAAGGAACTTACAGCTTCACCACACCGATCTATTACGTCAACGCCGCACCGCATTTGGGCACGGCTTACACGACCATTGCGGCTGACACCGTAGCGCGCTACCAGCGCATGAACGGCTACGACGTCGCCTTCGTTACCGGCATGGATGAACATGGCCAGAAGGTTGCCGACACCGCGGCTTCGCACGGCATGACCCCGCAGGAGTGGTGCGACTCGATGGAGCCAACATTCCGCGACACATGGGATTTGCTCAACATCACCTACACCGATTTCGTCCGCACGTCGAGCGATCGTCAGACCCGTACCGTGCAGAAGTTCTGGACGGACCTGTACGACAAGGGCTATCTGTACAAGGGCAGCTACGAGGGCTGGTACTGCGTGCACGAGGAGACGTTCTATGCCGAGAGCGACCTCGAGAAAAACGAGGACGGCGAGTTCGTGTGCCCCGACTGCAAGCGACCTGTGCAGCTCATGGCTTCGGGCGAGGAGAACTGGTTCTTCAAGCTGTCCGATTTCCAGCAGCCGCTGCTCGACTTCTATGAGGCTCATCCGGACTTCATCCGCCCTGAATCGCGCCGCAACGAAATCGTGACGTTCGTCGAGGGCGGCTTGAAAGACCTTTCGATTTCGCGTTCGACGTTCGATTGGGGCGTTCCGCTGCCGTTCGACGAGGGTCACGTCGCTTACGTGTGGGCAGACGCGCTGCTCGCATACTTCACGGGCATCGGCTATGCCGACCCAGAGCGTGGCGACGAGTTCGACAACCGCTGGCCCATGCAGTACCACTTCGTCGGCAAGGACATCACGCGTTTCCACTGCGTGATTTGGCCTGCGATGCTGCTGGCTGCTGGCTATGAGCCTGCACACACGGTGTTCGGCCATGGCTTCTTGCTCACGAAGGGCGAGAAGATGTCGAAGTCGAAAGGCAATGCGCTTTCCCCGCAGGATATGGTGCGCGTGTTCGGTGTCGACGCTTACCGTTACTACTTCATGAGCGATGTTCAGTTCGGGCATGACGGCTCGATCTCGATGGAGCGCATGGTCCAGGTTTACAACAACGAGCTCGCCAACACGTGGGGCAATCTGGTCAACCGCGTGTTCAACATGACGAAGAAGTACTTCGGCGGCAAGGTACCCGAGGTGCCAGCCGACGCTCAGGCGCTTGTCGACGACAACCCGCTCAAGGAAATCGTCGACGGCCTGTACGGCCAGTTTGACACCTGCATGTCTGAAGTCGACTTCACCGGTGCGGTTTCCGCTGTTCAAAAGCTTGCCCAGGCCGCAAACCTCTACGTTGACGAGATGGCGCCCTGGGGTTTGGCGAAGGCCGCCAAGGGCGAGGACGCCGCTGCCGCTGCCGAGGCGCAGGGCAAGCTTGCTGCTGTCATGTACAACCTGCTCGAGGCGATCCGCGTGATTGCGCTGTACCTTTCACCGCTCGCTCCGAACACGAGTGCGGAAGTGTGGCGCCGCCTGCAGCTGGGTGCTCCGGTTGACGTGATCGACATCGAGTCGATGACCGCATGGGGCCAGTTGCCCGCCGGCAACGATGTCGAGGTGGGCGACCCTCTCTTCCCGCGTCTTGATGTCGAGGAATTGAATTTCGACGAATAGAGTATTCCGCTGTTCTGCCAAACGGCGAACGGATTGACGCTGCACCAACCCGCGAGAGAAGGTTATGTCAGACCGATTGAACATGCCGCTGGAGCGCGATTTCAAGTTCTACCAGCGGCGCAAACACGACAAATGGCTCGAGGTGCCGGCTCCTGCGCCGGCACTTGAAGGGCCGGTGGCCGATTCGCATGCCCATATCCACATGCTGCCTGACCCCGCATGGGAGTTTGTGCGTTGTGCGGCAAACGGAGTCGATTTCGTGTGCGAGATCGTCGATCCGTCCGAAGATGGGTCGCTGCCATTCGACCAGCTGGCGGCCTGGCGCAATAGTGCTGCGTCGCAAGTCTCTGCTGCAGGGTTGAATGTGCGCTCGACCGATGTGCGCATCGCCGTCGGCGTGCACCCCCACAACGCCAAGCTCTACACCGACGCAATCGAAAACGAGCTTGTCGGACGTTTGGATGATTCTCGTGTCGGGGCGCTTGGCGAGATCGGTCTTGACTTCCATTACGATTTGTCACCGCGCAGCGTGCAGCGCGACGTGTTCGTGCGTCAGGTTGAGCTGGCAAAACAGGCGGGTCTTCCCATTGCGCTGCATTTGCGCGGGGGCGAGGACCCCGAAAAGGACAACGCTCACGCAGAAGCATTCGAAATCCTGCAGCAAATCGGATTCCCCGAAGCAGGAACGCTGCTGCATTGCTGCGCTTTGGGGTCAGATGAGCTTGCGCCTTGGGTCGAAGCCGGTTGCTATATCGCGTATGGCGGTGCGCTCACGTTCAAAAGCGCTAATGATGCTCGCGAAGGAGCGAAGATTGTGCCGCTCGATCGCTTGATGGTCGAAACCGATTCGCCCTACATGACACCTGAGCCTATGCGTGGAACAGTCTGCACGCCGGCACATGTCGTGTTCACGGCAGCGCTCTTGGCAGAGGTTCGTGGAATTGAGCCAGGTGAGGGGCGACGTGCGTTCTTAGAACAGCTACATGACAACACCTTGTCTTTCTACGCAGGAGGGCGATAAAGCATGAAGCGCGTGATCGTTGTAGGTTCGCCGCGCTCGAAGGGGCGCAGTGCGCATCTGGCAGAAATGCTGTTCGAGGCGAACATAGACGAATGCCCGGAGGACGAGATCTTCCTCGTGCCCGTGTCGGAAGTCGAAGTGGGACCTTGCATCGGTTGCGGAGCATGCCGCAAGAAGATGGAGGTCATTTCGTGCGATGAGGACGGCAACGAGGTGCCAGAGTCGAAACATCGTTGCATTTTCGACGACGACATGCAGACGCTCTACGACTTGCTGGACGATGCAGACGAGCTGATCGTCGTCTCGCCAATTTACTTTTCGGGCGCACCTGCTCCCATGAAATGCGTGCTCGACCGCCTGCAGCCTTATTTCTGGGCAAGCAGGGAAGTGGCTCTCGAGGAACGACTTGCAAATAAACGCCCGGCAACGTTGCACGTTGTCGGCGAAGGCAACGATCCGCACGGGTTCGATCCGCTTGTGAGCGAAGTGCGCAGCGCCACGGCTGTTGCGGGCTTCAGGCTCGAGCGCGTACTCGACTGGGTTGGCAAGATCGATGAATCGGGAGAAATCATCGCCGAAGCCACCGTGGTCGAAATCGTTCAAGGCGGGCAAAAGACGACAGAAAGCGAAGTTCAGAATCGTCCGAAAGCAACTTCTGCCAGCAGGCCGAAGCTTGATCTGAGCTCGAACAAGCGGGCTCGTCAGAGCGCTGACAATAACAGGAAACCATCCCAGCAAGGGAAGAAGGGCAATACCCAAAAGGGCGAGCGAAAAGGCTCCCAGCAGGGTAAGCAACAAGGGAAAGGCAAACGTCGTGGATAGCAGCGACCGAAGTACCGATCAAAGCACCAACCGAAGTTTCAACCAGGGAGAGGATTACGGCTCCGGCAAGAGTGCCGAGCGACTGTCCCCCCTGGCAACCCCCACGGCCACGCGCGAAGTTCTCGAGCGCCACGGCCTCTACACCAAATACGCTCTCGGGCAAAACTTCCTCGTCAACGATGACATCATCAAGAAAATCATCGAGCTTGGCGATGTCCAGCCATCCGACCACGTGTTGGAAGTCGGGCCGGGCATTGGCACTCTCACGGCTGCGCTGTTGAAATGCGCGGGCCACGTGACGTCGATCGAGATGGACTACGATTTGCCCGCCGTTCTGACTGACACCCTCGAGCAATGGGAGGACCGCTTCACACTGCTGCGCATGAATGCGCTCGACGTGACGGTCAACGACATCGAACAGTTGGATGATGCTCCTATTGGCGAAATCGGCACCGAAGCGATGCCCAACAAGCTCGTGTCGAACCTTCCTTACGCGGTCGCGGCAACGGTTGCGCTCGACTACCTGCAGAAATTCGACTCGATCGATAGCGCGACCATCATGGTCCAACGTGAAGTTGCCGAACGCATGATGGCGAAGCCCGGCACAAAAACGTACGGCGCCTACACCGTGAAGCTTTCGATGTACGCGAAGCCCGTCGGCCATTTCCCCGTGGGTTCGGGAAACTTCTTTCCGCCACCGCGTGTCGAGAGCACGGTCATTCGGCTCGATCGGCAGATAGCGTATGACAAAGATGGTCGGGAATTGACGTCCGAGGAGCTGAAGGCCGTTTGCGCGATGGCTGACGCTGCTTTTGCCACGAGGCGCAAGACGCTTTCGAATTCGTGCAAGATGCACTTTTCCGGACAGGATGGCGTCATCGAGCGGTTGCCGGAAATATTCGAGCGAGCCAACGTCGATCCGCGTCGTCGAGGAGAAACCCTCGATAAGCGCGAGTTCATACAGCTGGGCTTAGCTCTGTACGGGAGCGAGAGCGCCTAGGCCATCGCAACAAGCTCTACTTGCGAGGTTGCAGCAGTACAATTAAGCGCCCTATTGCAAAAACCGTGCGCACACACACGGTTTACCCGCTATAATGGCATGACGTTTTAAGGGGAAAACGCACTTCAGCGCACTGTAGCGGTGAAGTGCATGACACAGCATAAAAGGGGAACACGAAATGGCACAGCAAAAATCGCATGCCCAGCACGAGCGCTCCGCCTGGTCGGGTAAGCTCGCGTTCATCTTGGCAGGCGCGGCAAGCGCCGTCGGTTTGGGAAACCTCTGGCGCTTCCCGACGCTCGCAGCCAAGTATGGCGGCGGCATGTTCATCCTCACGTACTTCATCCTGGCGTTTACGTTCGGCATCTCGTTGTTGCTGCTTGAAACGGCGCTCGGTCGTCGCACGAAGCAGTCGGTCATCGGCGCCTACAGCACGTTCAGCAAAAAATGGAAGTTTGTGGGCATCTTGGCGACCGCGGTGCCGTTCATCATCACACCGTACTACTGCATCATTGGCGGTTGGGTAACGAAATACCTGGTCAGCTATGTCGCTGAAGGCGCAGACGCGGTTGCGGCCGAAGGGTTCTTCGGCGGGTTCATCACCGACCCGATCTTCACGTACGTGTTCATGGTCATCTTCATGCTGCTGTGCATCGGCGTGTGCGCACTTGGCGTCAAGAACGGCATCGAGAAAGCCAACATGGTCATGATGCCGCTGCTGCTCGTCATGGCGGTGGGCATCTCCATCTTCGTGCTCATGCAGCCCGGCGCGCTCGAGGGTGCGGCGTACTACCTGGTTCCCGACTTCAGCAAGTTCTCGCCCGATCTGGTCATCAATGCGCTTGGCCAGATGTTCTACAGCTTGTCGTTGGCTATGGGCATCATGGTTACCTACGGTAGCTACCTCGACAAGAAGGAAAACCTTACCGAGTCCGTTGCCAGCATTGCCGGTTTCGACCTCATCGTGTCGTTCCTCGCCGGTCTCATGATCGTCCCCTCCGCCTTCATGGCTCTTGGTCTGGGCGAGGGTGGCACCATGGCTGCTGGTCCGTCGCTGATGTTCGTGACTCTGCCCACCGTGTTCGACGGCATGGGCGGTGCGGCGCAGATCATCGGCATCGTGTTCTTCGTGCTGGTGCTTTTTGCGGCTGCGACGAGCGCCATCTCCCTTATCGAGGCATGCACGTCGATCATCCAGGACGGCACGCATTGGTCGCGCGGCAAGTCGCTGTTCGCGTTCTCGGTGTTCCTGATTGCCGCGGGCGCTTTCATCAACGCCGGCTACAACGTGCTCATCTGGATTGAGCCGCTCGGCCCGGGTACGCAGCTGCTCGATTTCTTCGACTTCCTGTCCAACTCGGTCATGATGCCGATCGTCGCGCTGCTCACCTGCATCTTCGTTGGCTGGATCATCAAGCCGAAGGAGATCATCGATGAGGTGCGCGTCTCGAGCAAGTTCAGGCT
>CACZIP010000014.1 GCA_902781245.1 uncultured Coriobacteriaceae bacterium
GCAAAAGTTTAGGAAGCGTATATCAGCGCGTTCGTGCCCGCGTGGACCGGGGCTTCTCACGAACAAACGCTTGATAGATAGAGTTGAATTTATAACCGAAAGGATAATGATATGGCCCCCAAGAAAAAGGTTACCGGTTTCATTAAGCTTCAGATTCCGGCCGGTGCCGCCAACCCGGCTCCTCCGGTAGGTCCTGCTCTTGGCGCCCAGGGCGTCAACATCATGCAGTTCTGCCAGGCGTTCAACGCTCAGACGCAGGAGCAGTCCGGCACGATCATCCCTGTCGAGATCACCGTTTACGAGGACAAGTCGTTCACGTTCATCTGCAAGACTCCGCCCGCGGCCGTGCTGATCAAGGAAAAGCTCGGCATCGAGAGCGGCTCTGGCATTCCGCAGCTGCGCTTCGTCGGCACCCTGACCGAGGATCAGCTTCGTGAGATCGCTGAGACCAAGATGCCCGACCTGAACGCCAACACGATCGAGGCCGCTATGGAGATCATCGCCGGTACCGCTCGTTCGATGGGTGTTCGCATCGAGGGTCGCGAGATGAAGAAGAAGTACGTCCCGAGCCGCAAGCTTGCTGAGCAGCTCAAGGCGCTGGGTCAGTAATTTGGAATCTGCGCACCATTCAAGGCGCGTTGATTGATAGTTGGGAGAGCGTTCATCGAAACGTTCGCTAGCCACCACGAAGGAGAAGAAAAATGGCTAAGAAATCTAAGGGTTACAAGGCAGCGGTCGAAAAGATCACTGAAGAGCAGTACGCGCCGCTCGAGGCGTTTGAGCTGCTGAAGGAGATCGCCTCGGCCAAGTTCGACGAGTCTGTGGAAGTTCACTTCCGCCTCGGCATCGATACCCGCAAGGCTGACCAGCAGCTGCGTGGCACCGTCAGCCTGCCGAACGGCTCTGGCAAGACGGTTCGCGTTGCAGTGTTCGCTGAGGGCGAAGCTGCTCGTGCCGCTGAAGAAGCTGGCGCTGACATCGTCGGTTCCGACGACCTCGTTGCCGACATCCAGGCTGGCAAGATGGACTTCGACGCTGCTGTCGCCACGCCCGACCAGATGAGCAAGGTCGGTCGTCTGGGTAAGATCCTCGGCCCCCGCGGCCTTATGCCCAACCCCAAGCTGGGCACCGTCACTCCCGACGTTGCCAAGGCCATCAACGAGCTCAAGGGCGGCCGCGTCGAGTATCGCGCCGACCGTTACGGCATCGCTCATGTCATCCTCGGCAAGACCAGCTTCACCGCTGAGCAGCTCGCTCAGAACTATGGCGCTGTCTACGACGAGGTTCTGCGCATGAAGCCGTCTTCCGCCAAGGGCCGCTACGTCAAGTCGATCAATATCGCTTCCACGATGAGCCCGTCCATCACCGTTGATCCGTCGGTCAACCGTGACTACGACAAGAAGGCTGTCGTCGAATAAATCAAGCTGATAGAGCTATGGAAAGGGGAATCATTCGATTCCCCTTTTTTATTGCAGGAATCGAATGCATAATTCAACCAGGTACGATTATGCATTCTCAGGAACTTGGGGGAGAGCATGGCAGTCATCAAGAAGACGCTTGCAGAGATTGAAGAGATGAAAGAAGCCGGGCGTCTATCGGCGGCTGTGCTGCGCGAAGTGGGGAAGAGATGCGTGCCGGGTGTGACGACGCTCGAGCTTGACGAGTTCGCCGAAGACTACATCCGAAGCCATGGCGGCATCCCCACGTTCAAAGGATATGGCGGCTTTCCTGGAAGCATCTGCGCATCCATCAACGAGCAGATCGTGCACGGCATTCCTTCGAGCACGGTTCGCTTGAAGGAAGGCGACATCATTTCAATCGACACGGGTGCCACTGTCAACGGATGGGCGGGCGATAACGCTTGGACATTTGCGGTTGGCAAGGTGGCCCCTGATGTCAAACGATTGCTCGACGTGACAGAGAAGTGCATGTGGGCTGGCATTTCTGCTGCGAGACCAGGCAATCGCTTGGGCGATATCGGCCATGCAGTACAGTCGGTTGCACGCAAAGCTGGCTTTGGAGTCGTGCGCGATTACACTGGCCACGGCATTGGGCGCAACATGCATGAAGACCCTGCTGTTCCAAATTTCGGGCTTAAACATACAGGCCTCAAGCTCGAGGCAGGCATGGTGCTGGCCATCGAGCCGATGATCACCATGGGAACGCATCGCACGCACGTCATGCGCGATGGGTGGCTTGTTGTAACGCAAGACGGCAAACCCGCAGCGCACTTTGAGAAAACTGTCGCCATCACAGCTGATGGTCCTGTGCTCGTGTCGAATGAGCCTGATCGTGACAGGCCTATTGATTAGAAGCGAATCTGCCTGAAAGAACAGGCAGATTGCGCTAGAACTGCAATGCGTAGGTGAAGCCCGACCAACTCAACGCGTCGGTATCACGTACATAAGCGCCGAATGTGGGAGCGTGCACGTACGGCACACCGCCATAACCCACAGCAATGCCTACGTGGCCTGGGCGATACAGAACGTCGCCAGGGCGGGCTTCCGAAACCGGCACGCGATTTGTAGCACTGGCGAACAGCGATTCGGTGTAGTGGGGAAGGCTCATACCAATCTGCAGGTAAGCCCAGCGAACAAGGCCTGAGCAGTCGAATGCGTCGGGACCTTCGGCGCCCCAGACGTATGGGCAGCCGATCTTCGACATCGCATAGCCCACGACGGCGCTGTTGTCACCTGCGGTGCCGCCGCTGCTGAAGTAGGCGGCAGTTGCTTCACCGTTGCCAGCAGAGTCGGCGGCAGCCTGGGCGGCTGCTTCGGCTGCAGCAGCCGCAGCTGCTGCAGCTGCTGCAGCTGCTTGCTCTTCTTCAAGCAGCACGCGGGCTTCTTCGTCGAGCTGGTTCATGAGCTCGGTTGCTTCAGCAACACGCGCTTCAGCTTGATTCTTGGCAAGTTCGGCCTCGGCGGCTTTTTCTGCAGCGATTTGCTCTTGACGCTCGTATTCAGCTCTCGATTCCTCGAGCTGTGCACGCAGCTGCTTGGTCTCTTCGACAAGTGCGGCATCTTCTTCGTTGATGGTGTCGAGAAGATCCCAGTTCGTTGTGAACTCCTCGAAGGAGCTCGAGCCGAGAACGAAGTCGAGGAACCCAGTAGGGCCCGTGCGGTACATGTTTCGCGCACGGTCGCCTAGGCGCTGCTGGATTTCGTTGATGCGAAGCGTTGCCTCGTCGATTTTCACCTGCTCGGCTTCCATGGCCGCATGCGCTGCATCGCGTTCTTCGAGTGCACCGTAGTACTTGTCGGCACACATTTCGAGGTCGGCCTGCAGTGAGACGAGTTGCTCGCGGACGGCGTCGGCTTCGGCCTGCTTCTCGGCCGCCGTTACGGCATGCGCAAACGACGGGTTGAAGATACCCGTTGCGAGTGCCGTTCCGAACAATGCTGCTGAGAAGACGAAAGCGCGTCTACTTGGCTCGGTTGCATGTTCGCTCATTTGAAAGCCTCCTGATCGAACATTGGGTGCGTTTTTAGACGTTCCAAGTATTATACCTGCACGAGAGCGGATGGCACAATTTGCATGGAGCGAGCACACAACTATGTATGATTGAGAACATAAACCCAGGTCATCGGCTATACATCTACTTTAAGGTATCTGAAATAGATGAGGATTTCTCGCGAAGGCCCAAATCAAGACGTCCCGAAGCAGCAAGCCAACAACTCGTCATCAACGAAGCCGGAGAGAAGGTGCGGCAAAATTCGATGCCAGCAGTTAGCTACTTTTTGTCGAAGAACGTGCGGGAAATTTGCTTGTAGAAACTGTCTTTGCGGCAGCTCAAAATGACTGTAGGATCGGGGCCCACCATGATGGTTACGTTCTTTATGGGGCTATCAAGCTCGATTGTGTCGCCATCGATGAACAGGCCGACATCGCCCACTTGCATGTCATCTGGCATGTCGATCTCGATGATGTCGTTGCGTTCGGCGACGATGGGGCGTGCATTGAGCGTATGGGGAGCTAGAGGCGCGACGATCATGCCAGTGAACGTTGGGCCGACGAGCGGACCGCCGGCTGACAGGGCGTAGGCGGTTGAACCAGTGGCTGTCGCAACTATGAGACCATCGCCACGCATATGCGCGATGTGGTCGCCTGCGATGCTGAAATCGAAATCGACGATATTTCCCTTGGCACCGCGTGCAGCTGCCACTTCGTTCATGGCGTAATACTCGCGTGGAGACTGGCCTTCTTCGTCGTCAGCGCAGGTGACGCGAACGCGCAAATTAATGCGTTCCTCGCGGATGACCTCGCCTGATAATATGGTGGCGAACAAGGCGATCACGCCTTCGTCAACAGTATTGGTCAGGAAGCCAAGGTGTCCGAAATTGATGCCGGCGATAGGCGCACCCAGCACGACAGACAGGCGCGTCGCATGAAGCAGCGTGCCGTCACCGCCGATTGTTACTACCAAATCGATGCGCTCGGCAAGAGCCTCATCGATGTCGGCAAGTTGGGCAGGTCCGTATACAAACGAGCTGTCAGGCAGCTGGCTCACGTCGAGCTCGATGTGCTCGATGCCCTGCATATCGCAGTAAGCCGCGATTTGGAAGAGCGCGTCAACCGTCTTCGCGTTGTGTTTGTTGGCTATAAAAAGAACTCTCATGGCGGCATCGCCTTTTCGGGTCATTGCATGAATTCGGTCGTACGAGGACTAAATTACATCATTATGAACTGGTTGACTAGTGAAGCTGGGAAAGAGGGTTCGTGAGCGACTCGCTTGAAAACGATACCGCGGTGGAGGAAAACGCTAACCCATCGGTTGCGCGCTCGACGGCGCTCATGTCGATAGCGACGCTGTTTTCGCGCGCTACGGGCCTCATTCGCACCTGGGCGATGGCATTTGCGCTGGGCAACTCGCTCATCACGTCGTCATACCAAGTTGCAAACAACATGCCCAACGTCATCTACGAATTGGTGGCGGGAGGCTTGCTTGCTGCAGCATTCTTGCCAGTCTACATGCTCGAGAAAGAACGCGGCGGCGAGAAATCGGGCAACGAATTTGCCAACAACCTGCTCAACATCACGATTGTGGTGCTCGGGATTCTGTCGATTCTGGCCACGATATTCGCGCCGCAGGTCATCGCCACGCAGACGTTCACCGTGAGCGAAGATGCTGAGGTGTACCAACGCGCGGTCGCGTTCTTCCGCATCTTCGCCATGCAGATTGTGTTCTATGGAATCGGAGGAATTGTAACGGGCCTGCTCAACGCCAATCGCGTGTTCTTCCTGCCCTCGATGGCGCCGGCTGTCAACAATGTTATCGTGACGGCGGCGTTCTTCGCGTACATACCACTGTCGAGCATCAATTTCGAGCTGGCCATCATGGTGCTGGCCATCGGCACGACGGTTGGCGTGGCTGCTCAGTTCCTCATCCAGATTCCCGCGCTCATCAAGCTCGGGTTCAAGTACCGACCACACATCAACCTCAAAGACCCTGCGCTCATCGAAGCGCTCAAGATCGCCGCGCCCACGTTGCTCTACATCGTCGGTACCATGGTCGCGTTCTCGTGTCGCAACGCCTTCTCGTTGCAAGCAGGCGAGAACGGTCCCTCGACGTTGTTGTACGCATGGACGTGGTATCAGCTGCCCTATGGTGTCATCGCCGTTTCGCTGTCGCGCGCGCTGTTCACCGAGATGGGCGAAGCGGTCGCGAAAGAGGACTGGCCCAACATGCGCTCTCTTGTGCACACGGGTTATTCGGCCACGCTGCTCTTGATCATCCCGCTCGCCGCCATCATGGTCTCGGTATCGGTTCCCATCATGGAACTGTTCCAGGTCGGCGCCTTCAGCGGCGACGACGTGGTCTACGTTGCGCGGATTCTATCGGTCTGGCTCATAAGCCTGCCGTTCTATGCCATCGTGATGCTGCTCTACAACACCTACGCTAGCATGCGCAAGTTCTTCCGCTTTGCGCTCGTGAGCACCGCCATGGTTGCCGTGCAATGCGCGCTGTATTACGTGTTGAGTTCGCCGGCGCTCTTCGGTCTTGCAGGTGTGCCCATCGCCGACATCGTGTACTACGCAGTTTGCTGTCTCATCTTGACGTTCATGCTGCGCAAACTGATCGGCTCGTTCGAGCTGGGTAAGATCCTTTGGACGGTTGTGCGTGTCGTCATCTCTTCAGGCGTCGCGGTTGCGGTGTCGCTCGGGTTGGGTGCCATCCTCCCCGAGGGCATTGGCATGATCGACGGCATCATCCGAATCGTCGTTTGCGGCGGCGTGGCGCTTGTCGTGGCATTCGGCTTGTGCATCGTGCTGAAGGTCCCGTACATGAACTACGTGACCGATCTGGTCGGCAAAGTCGCACGCAAGCTGAAGCGCTCTTAATCTTGAGTCAAACAAGCGTTTTGCGACGGCATGCGCCGTGATAGGGTGAAGCCGCTTGCGCAGACACTGTCTAATCATTATCTAGATTAGTCGAGCAGCTGTAGGCGAACCCTATCGCGGCGCATGCCGTTTTAAAACTATTTCAACTGTTTGCCGCCGGTGTCCCAGTAGTACTTCTTGAATTTGCGAATCTGGTTCATCTTCATGACCAGCGCCCAGAAGTTATGGGTAGCTGAATCAGCAGGGTAGTGCAGCGGGTAGGGCTCGTCGGTGAATTCGATGGTGGCAAGCGCTTCGGCCAAACGATCGATGTTGGTCACGCTGCGCTTCAAGACGTACTCCGGCACGCAACAATAGAGGAACGGCCGGTATGCCTCCTGGTAGGCGATGGGCTCGCCCAGGATGAACTCCTTCACGACCAGCTCTGCGAAGTTGGCACCGCCAAGGCTCATGTAGTAGGTGTTGCGGCCGGCGCGCGTGTTCACTTCGAAGAAGCGGAACGAGCCATCGCGCTCGTCGTACTTGATGTCGAAATTGGCAAAGCCGCGATATCCGATGTGCTTGAGGAAACGCTTGGCGCCCTCGACAATGACGTCTTCCTTTTCACCCAGGATGGCCAACGGGTTGCCGAGCGCCGTCGGGTCGTGATCCTGCAGGATGACAACGCCGCCTGACACGACGCGCACATCACCGTTGGCGTCCGAAAACGTGGTGAGCGTTCGGATGGCGTTGTCGTCACCGGGGATGAAGTCTTGCACGACGAGCTCGGCGTCGTAGTCGGACACGCGTATTGTGCGCCAGACCTGCTGCAGCTCCTCAGGCGATTCGATCTCGTAGATCTTGCGTTTTGCCTCGATCGTGGCCGCTTGGAATTTTGCCGAATTCGATGGTTTGGCGATCAACGGGTAGTCGAACTCGCCGACGGGAAGTTCATCGGGACCGTTGCCGCAATCGAAGTACCACGTCTTGGGGAAGGGCATGTCGAGCTCTTCGCACAGCTCGTAGAAACGGCGTTTCTGCGTGATCTCGTCGAGCAGGTCGAAATCGATGTAGGGAACAGTGATGCCCGCTGCCTGAAGGCGCTCTTTACCACGCGAAAGGATACGTGCATGTACGTCGTCGCATCCGAGCACAATCAACTTGCATTCAGGGTCGCGCGCGAGTTCTTGAGCTGCGACAGCTTCGAGCGCCTCGAAGGCCGTGTCGCCATCGTACAAGCCGTCGACCAGCCGATAGTCGGTAAACTTGCTGCTCGAGAGCATTTTGATGTCCTGCGTCGCCAGCACGATCGTACGCGTGATTCCGAATGCACGGTGCATCTCGCGCACCCAGCTGTACGCCAGAATGTCGCCACCTATGACGATGGGTTGCAAGTGTTTTGCGATATCGATTTCTGTGGGCATATGTCGTTTCCTGTCTGCTCGTCTCGTCCCATTATCGCATTCCTGTTCCGCTCTTGCCGAGCTATGTGTTGGAACGTTTCTTTGCACGAGGATGGGCGCTCAGGTATTCCTCTTGGATGTGCGAGCGATTGACGTGCGTGTAAATCTGCGTAGTGGAAATGTCGGAATGGCCAAGTATCTCCTGAATGACGCGCAGGTCAGCGCCACCAGCAAGCATGTGGGTGGCAAACGAGTGTCGCAATGTATGCGGGTGCAGGTCGTCGACACCGATGGCTCCACCGGCTTTTGCCACGATCTTGTGAATCGACTGGCGCGTGAGCCGTCCTCCGCGGGCGTTCAAGAACACGGCAGATGTCGCTTTCGCGTAAGGTTTGACAAGTTCAGGGCGTCCCTCGTTCAAATAAGTGACCAGCGCATCCAACGCGCAGCCGCTGATGGGCGCGATGCGCTCCTTGTCGCCTTTCCCGACGACGCGCAGATACCCTTCCGAAAACGCGCAATCCATGAGGTCGAGTCCGGCGCATTCGCTCACGCGTAATCCGCATCCGTACAGAACCTCGAGGATTGCTTTGTTGCGCAACGAGATCGGGTCGTCGCCGACAAGCAGGTCAAGCAGCTTGTTGACTTGATCGATCGTCAACACGTCGGGCAACTTGTTCGGAGGGGCGGGCAGTTTCACGGTCGACGTCGGGTTGTTCGCAGCGTATTCCTCGCGCACGCAGAATCGGTGGAACCCTTTCAACACCGAGATATGCCGGTCGATGCTCGTCACGGCATAGCCGCGCTCGAGCAGGTCGGCTTCATATGCCACAATCGTGTCACGGTCGACGCGTTCGAGCTCGGAAATGCCAGCTTCATCGAGAAACGACAGGTAATCTGCCAGGTCGGCGGCATACGCTTCGATGGTCAGCGGGGAAGAGCCCCGCTCGATGCGCAGGTGGGAAAGATACTCGTCGATGGCATGTTCAATTCGCATGCAGAAATTATACCCCGAGGATTGTGCGCATATGCGTTATGCAATATGGGAGCGAAGCCGCTTGCGCAGACACTGTTTAGAAAATGCATAGATAAGTCGAGCAGCTGTAGGCAAGCTCCCATGTTGCACAACGCATATCCATTCGAACGACACTCTAGGTTTTATGTCGCATGAGTTAAAAGGGGCGAGGGGTTGGAGGCGCTAAGCTATAATCGCTTAGTACGCGAATTGAAAGAGGTTTTTCATGCGCAAGCGCATTGGTTTCGACAACGAAAAGTACATCGAGTTGCAGACGGCGCGAATTCGCGACCGCATCGCCACGTTCGGCGGCAAGCTCTATCTCGAATTCGGCGGTAAGCTGTTCGATGACTACCATGCATCGCGTGTCTTGCCCGGCTTCGAGCCCGACACCAAGTTGCGCATGCTCCAGAGCATGGTCGACGATGTCGAGATCATCCTCGTCATCAACGCCAACCACATCGAGCACTCGAAGGTCCGCGGCGATTTGGGCATCACCTACGACGACGACATGCTGCGCCTCATGGACATCTTCAAGGGCTTGGGCTTCTACGTCGGCAGCGTTTGCATCACGCAATACCGCAATCAACCTGCTGCTGACGTGTTCCGTCAGCGCCTTGACGGCCTGGGGGTCAAGAGCTATCTGCATTACCCCATCGAGGGCTATCCGTATGCCATCGACCACATCGTGAGCGATGAGGGCATGGGCAAGAACGACTACATCGAGACCAGCCGCCCGCTGGTCGTCGTGTCGGCGCCTGGCCCTGGTTCGGGCAAGATGGCGACATGCCTCTCGCAGCTCTACCACGATCACAAGCACGGTGTGAGCGCCGGTTATGCGAAGTTCGAGACCTTCCCGATCTGGAATCTCCCGCTCGACCATCCGGTCAACATCGCCTACGAAGCTGCGACGCTCGACTTGTCCGACGTGAACGCCATCGACCCGTTCCATCTCGAGGCTTACGGCGAGACGACGGTCAACTACAACCGCGACATCGAAATCTACCCGGTGCTCAAGGCCATGTTCGAGAAGATCGTGGGCGAGAGCCCCTACAAGTCGCCGACCGACATGGGCGTTAACATGGCAGGTTTGGCCATCAGCGATGACGAGGTGTGCCGCGATGCGGCCAACCACGAGATCGTGCGCCGTTATTTCCAGACGGCCACCGAAGCCAAGCGCACCGGTGTGGGCGACGAGCTGGTCGCCAAAGCTGAAATGCTCATGAAGAAAGCGGGCGTCGATGCAGACCTTTCGCCTGCGCGTGCAGCTGCACTTGCCAAGGCAGAGCAGTCGGGCGGTCCGGCAGGCGCCATGGAACTTCCCGATGGCCGCATCATCACGGGCAAGACATCCACGCTTTTGGGTGCTGCCTCTTCGGTGCTTTTGAACGCGCTCAAGGCCCAGGCTGGCATTGACGATGAGCTCTACATCATTGCCGATGCTGCGCTCGAGCCCATTTGCAACTTGCGCACCGAGCAGCTCGGGCACACGAATCCGCGTCTACATCCGCGCGAGATGCTGATCGCTCTGTCCACCTCTTCGCTGACGAGCCCCATGGCTGCAAAGGCCATTCAGGCTGCGGGCGACCTGCGCGGCTGCGATGTCTACTTCTCGGTCATCATCTCGTCCGACGATGAACAGCTCTACCGATCGCTCGGCATCAACGTCTGCTGCGAGCCGCGCTACGAGCAGCATCGCTACTACCACAGCTAAGCAGACAAGAGAGTTTTCCGCTTAGAGCTCAAGGACAAGAATGCGTTCGATGAAAGGGGTGCTGGCGCAGGCCGGCACCCCTCCTTTTTCTTCTCGAAAGTTTCGAGTCGTCTCTCCAGTGCAGGTGAACACAAGCGTCGACCCGCTTTTATAGGCTCGCCTGCCGCTTGGTTGACCAGTGTTGATGCTGGTTCCGCTTTTTATAGGCTCGCCGGCCGTTTGACGGAAGGATGCGGGCGCTAGATCCCCGTTTGAAGGCTCGCCGGCCGTTTGACAGACGTACTCGGATTCAAATTCGTCCATGGACCCAATATCTGCACAAATCGTCGGCTCCTCTGCAACGATACGAGGTCCCTGGACGATTGCGTGCATCAATATTGGGTCCATGGACGAATTTTCGGCAAAAAAGATGGAAGAAATCGTCCATGGACCCGTTATTTGCACAAAAGGCCGCTCGATTTGCACTGATATCAGGTCCATGGACGATTCGCGCGCAACGGCCCGCGCCGATACCAGGTCCATGGACGATTCTGGCGCAAGGGCTCGCACCGATACCGGGTCCATGGACGATTCTGGCGAGCGGGCGTGCAATGACCATGGATTCATGGTCGACTGGAACGTGAGGGATGGCATCCCTCCCTCGAGAGCGCTCAAACTATCCTCTTTTCGACCGCTATGCGATTGTCCGTTGTGCCTCAAAAAATATCTCACCCAACATCTAGCGTGCCTGGTTCCCGCTCGTGTTGAATTGCGCCAATGATGTGGTGAAATCGTCCATAAAGTGCAAAAAAGTGTTGCTTGGTGGGAGGTAGTGGGATAAAATGGCAAACGTTCGATGGAAACGTGTCGGAAGATGTGGAAGGAAGTCATGGAAGAAGCGAAGAAAACCGTTGATCTCAACGGCTCTTACAGCTTCAAGACCGATGCAAAAGGTCGCGTGTCTCTGCCTGCAAAATTCCGCAAGGTTCTGTCGGACGACCTTGTCGTCACCAGTGCGCTCTCGGGCGACTACCTCATGGTGTTCGACGGCCAGGAAAGCTTCAATGCTTGGGTTGATGGGGTCTTCGCGGGCCGCTTCGAAGGTGGCTACAATCCCGCCATCCAGCAGCATCAGAAGCTGCGCAGTGCACTGAAGGGCAATGCATTTGATGTGCAGCTCGACGGGGCAGGCCGCATTTTGCTGCCCGCCAACTTGCGCGAGAAGGCCGCCATCGACCGTGAGGTCGTCATCGTGGGCAACACGGGTTTCTTCGAGGTCTGGAGCGAAGCGCGCCGCAACGAGATGCTCGACGAGGTCGACGTCTCCAGCTTGCTGATGTAGCGGCGGGCCACCTTGACAAACGAATATCGGCATATCCCGGTACTGCTCGCCGAGTGCCTCGAACAACTCGCACTCGAACCGAACCAAACGTTCGTGGACGCAACACTCGGCGGCGCAGGACATTCCCTCGAAGTTGCCAGGCAACTTGCACCCGAGGGCGTGCTCATCGGAATCGACCAGGACGACGCCGCACATGCGGCAGCCGCCAAACGCTTAAACGAAATACCCGATGATCAGCGCCCCCATATCGAACTACTGCATGGCAACTTCGGGGATATGGATGAGCTGCTTTTGAGCGCGGAAATACCCGGCGTCGACGCGTTTCTGTTCGACCTGGGGGTCTCCTCACCTCAAATCGACACGCTATCTCGCGGCTTCTCCTTCAAAGAGGAGACGGCGCCCCTTGATATGCGGATGAATCCGGGGAAACAAACACTAACCGCAGCAGAGGTCATAAACTCCTACAACGCACAAGACCTCACTCGGATCATCCGTATGTACTCTGACGAGAAATGGGCCAGCCGCATCGCGAGCTTCATCGTGAAGCGCCGCGAAAAGAAGCCGTTCGAAACGAGCGGAGACCTCGTCGACGCGATCAAGGCAGCAATTCCCGCGAGTGCACGACGCGCTGGTGGGCATCCTGCGAAACGGACCTTCCAGGCCATCAGGATCGAAGTCAACTCGGAGCTGACCGTCTTGAAGCGTGGTCTAGAAGCAGCGGTCCGCTGGCTAAATCCTGGCGGTAGGCTGGTGGTCATCTCGTACCATTCGCTGGAAGACCGGATCGTCAAGGAAACGTTGGCGGCAGGTGCTAACCGATGCACCTGCCCGCCAGACTTGCCCGTTTGTGCCTGTGGGAAAAAGCCGGTACTCGAAATTGTCACGCGCAAACCCATCGTGCCGACGCACGAAGAGATAGAGCGCAACCCGCGCGCACGCAGTGCGAAGCTGCGTGTCGCACGGAAACTTTGAATAGATGAAAACGAACCAAGCCACTGCAATTGCAGCTTGACCGAAATAGGAGTCGTCAGTGGCAAACGCGCAACAAGCATATCGCCTCGATGCATTTCCGATGTATGAGCCCGGTCGGGCGCGTTCGTCACAATCCGACATGCGCGTTGTGCGCGGCGGCGCAAATGCACAGCCGAAGGTCAACATTCTCGTTGAGATTGCGAAGATGGCAGCAATCGTGCTCGTTGTCGTCGCAGCGTTGTGCTTTGCGCGCATCGCGTTGACCAATGCAACAGTCTCCACGATGATCGAGAGCGATGCGCTCTCGGCGCAAATCTCCGAAGCTCGCTCGACGGGCACGTCTCTCGAAATGGAGCAGAGCACCCTTTCGAACACCGCGGCAATCAACAGCGCCGCGAAGCGCCTTGGCATGACCGCACCGTACGAGGTAGGTACGATCGCGCTGTCGCCTGATGTGGTGGCAACCGACGCCAACGGCTCGCTGTCGCTTTCCGGCACCGTCAAGAACGTCGTCGGAACTCAGGAGTAGCCCATGGCCGGCCGAAGTCCGCGCCATAGCCAGCGCGGCCAGTCGGTTCGCGAGTCGGCCGCCGATATCGAACGTTACGTTTCGCGCGGTTCGAACCGCGCGTTCGTTATCGTGGTCTTCTTTGCCATACTGGCGCTAATCTTCTTCGTGAGGCTCGTGTTCTTGCAGGTCATCCTCGCGCCCGAGTATTCAGCCCAAGCGCAAGATTCGCGCACGGTCGGTTTTTACGTCGAGCCGCGGCGTGGCACCATTTACGATCGAAATGGCCATATCCTAGCCATCAGCGTCGATGCGACGACTGTCTACGCCAATCCCTCCGAGATCGAGGAGCCGGGTGCCACGTCGCGCGCCATCGCCGAAGCGCTCGGTGGCAAACCGTCAGACTACGTCGACAAGATTTCGAACAGTGCATCGCCCACGTTCTCGTTCGTTGCGCGCAAAGTCGATGTGGCAAAAGCTGACAAGCTGCGCGAAGCGGAGCTGCCAGGCATCTACTTCCTCGACGATACGCGCCGCGAGTACCCGTACGGGGCCGTTGGCGGCAACGTCATCGGCGCGTGCAGCGTTGCCGTTGACGAGGAAAACAACCGCGAGTTCTACGAGGGCATCTGCGGCCTCGAGCTGTACTACAACACGATTCTTGCAGGCACCGAAGGCTACTATGAGGCCGAAATCGGTGCTGATGGCACGCCCATCCCCGGTGGCGTGCACGTTTCGAAGAAAGAGGTCGAAGGGCAGGATATTGTCATTTCAATCGACATCGAGTTCCAGGAGCAACTGCAGAAACGCCTGGAAGATGGCCTGAAACGCGTGGGCGTCGAGGATGGTAGCGCGGTCGTCATGGATGCCAAGACGGGCGAAATCTATGCTGCCGCATCGTATCCGTATTTCAACCCCGCTGACCGCTCCGAGGTGAAGGAAGGCTCGATGCAACTGAAGGCTGCATCGAGCTTATTCGAGCCCGGTTCGATTTTTAAGACTGTTGCAGCCACGGCGATTCTCGAGGACGAAGCCATGACGGTTGACGACGAGGTCGATTGCCCGTCCTTCATCGAGGCTGATGGCTACATCGTCACTGACGCGCACGAGCGCGAGGACGTGGTCTACTCGTTCCGTGACATCATCAAGTACTCGTCGAACGTGGGCATCTCGCTGTCGGTCGAGAACTCAATCGGCTTCCAGAAGTTCTACGACGACATTTTGAAATACCGTCTGAACACGCTCACCGGCATTGACTACCCAGGCGAGCAGTTGGGCTACTTGCTCGATTTCGATCAATGGTCGAAGGTCCAAGCCTACAACGTGACGTTCGGCCAAGGTATCTCAATCAACGCCATGCAGATCATTGCGTTCTACGGAGCGCTCATCAACGATGGCGTGTCGCAGACGCCGCACTTCCTGGTGCGCAAACCGCAAACCAACGAGGTGCCCGAATATCCGACATACGAGATCATCGACAACAAGAAGGCAATCGAGCCAATGGTCAGCATGCTGACTTCGGTCGTTACCGATGGTACGGGCATCGATGCCGCCATTGACGGTTATACGGTGGCGGGCAAGACGTCGACCGCCGAGATCTACGACGAGAAGAACGGCGGCTACCTCGAGAGTACGTACAACCTGGGCTTCATCGGTTTCCTGCCCAACTCGACAAGCAGTTTAGTGTGCTTTGTGAATGCCAACATGGTACCTGCCGAGCGTCCTGTCACGTTCGTCTTTCACGATATAATGGAGGATGCCGTA
>CACZIP010000015.1 GCA_902781245.1 uncultured Coriobacteriaceae bacterium
CATCGAGTTTTCCTTCCCACTCTTCGAGGCCTGCGGGAACAGTCGTCATCTCGAAGCGCACGAAGATAGCAGGACTGACCTCATCACCGTACTCGATCTCGGCTTCGGCAAGCGCCGTGTGGCAATGAGCGCACCAATGGATTGGCTTGCGACCACGGTAAATTGCCCCGTCCAAATACATCTTCTTGAAGACTTCGACGTTTCCCGCCTCAAAGTTCGGGATGAACGTCAGGTACGGATGCTCCCAGTCGGCGTTAACGCCAAGACGCTTGAACCCCTCGCGTTGCACGTCGACGTACTTCTCCGCCCATTCACGGCACAGCCTGCGAATCTCGGGAAGCGAAGTCTCGCGGAACTTCTCGGTTCCGAGCGTTTCCTCGACCATGTGCTCGATCGGCTGGCCATGGCAGTCCCAACCGGGAATGTACGGAGTATAAAAACCGCGTTGCGCATGCGATTTGTTAACAAAATCCTTGAGAATCTTGTTGAAAGCATGGCCGATATGAATGGGGCCGTTTGCATACGGAGGGCCGTCATGCAGGATGAACGGCTCTCCATCGGCGTTCTTTTCGAGAACGCGCCAGTAAATTTTTTCCTGCTCCCACTTCTCAAGCCTTTTCGGCTCGTTTTCGGGAAGGTTGCCCCTCATCGGGAAGTCGGTTGCGGGCAGGTTCATCGTGTTCTTGTAGGTATTAGCCACCGTTGCCTCTTTCAGGTCAAAACATAAACTCGAAAATTATACCAGTAGAAACACCAGGAACTATGGGGGTTTCATGGCTATAATCGTTTCTTGATATTGATTGCGCTTCGAGCCGTTTGCGTTTCATCCTTTTCAAGTCAAATCGGCTCATTCGGAGGTTGGAAGTAGATGGCGAAACATAATCCGTTGACGCTGAAGATGGCAATAAACCTTGCAGCGCCGCACACATGGCCGGCTGCCATCATGCCGACGCTTGTTGCCCTGTGCGTTGCCAGCAACTCGACCCCACTGTCCGTCACTATGAGCCTGACGTTGCTGGTTATCGTTACGCTCATGCAATCTGCCGTTAACACGTTCAACGACTACTACGACTTCGTCAAGGGATCGGATTCGGCTGACGACTATGTCGACCCTTCTGACGCTGTACTCGTGTACAACGACGTTGATCCCAAAGCAGCTCTCAAACTTGCAATCGCCATGCTTGTCTGCGCTTTTGCACTTGGAATTTATGCAATTGTCAAGGCTGGTTTCGTTCCGCTCGTAATCGCGCTCATCGGCGCGCTTTTTGTCGTGCTGTACTCTGCAGGCAAATCGCCGATTTCGTATCTGCCTCTCGGCGAGGCGGTCAGCGGTATCGTGATGGGCGGGCTCATTCCACTCGCCGTCTATCAAGTCGTGACGGGAAAACTCGATTTCGCGATGCTGCTTTTGGCCATCCCGACCATCATAGGTGTCGGCTTGATCATGTTCACGAACAACACGTGCGACATCGAGCGAGACGTCCCTTCGGGCAGGAAGACGTTGCCTGTACTGCTTGGACGTGACGCTGCAGTGCGGTGGTATCACATCGCAGTTATCGTTTGGATTGTGGACATCATCATCAACGTTGCAGTCGTTGCGAAACCTGGCTTGATCGTTGTCCCGTTCATGTTGCTTGCCGCTTATCCGTTGGTCAAAGCCCTCTTTGCCAACCCCATGACACCAGAGCGCAGGCTCCAAGCCATGCCCCAGATTCTCAGCGTCAACATCGTCCTAGGAGCCTTCTATTGTGCAGCGCTTTTAGCACCTGCCACAGTTACGCTCGTGCTTTAGCGCCAGAGAATCTGCACCTTGTCGGGAAAGATCGAATCGAGCTTCGCAACATCGAAGCCTTCCAACAAATCAGAAGCCGCACAGGGCTCGTCAGAATCGATTAGCCCTGCTACAAAAGCAACATGTCCTATAACCCCTTCGGGTGTCTTATAAACTGCCAGAAGCTCATCAAGCGCTGCATCGCGGTCACGTTTCGACAGACGCCTATCACGCTCTCCTACCATAAGCGGAACATGCGCGTAATCGCATTGCTCGAAGCCAAGTTGTTCTTGCAGGAACATTTGCTGAGGAGTCGAAACGAGCAGATCCATGCCGCGCACAATGCAATTGACGCCCTGCGCCGCGTCGTCGACGACTACGGCAAGTTGATAGGCAAACAAACCGTCTGAGCGTCGAATGATGAAGTCACCGCATTCGCTTTCAAGCTCTTGCGCGTATTTACCTTGAACGAGATCGTCCAATTCATACACTCTATGAGGAACCCTCACACGGTAAGCTGGCTTCCTGTTGGCGCTCCGCTCTTCGACCTCCTGCGCAGTAAGATTCCGGCAAATACCTGGGTATACGAGCTTTTCGCCACGATGCGGCGCTGATGCAGCATGCAAATCGGCTCGCGTGCAGAAGCATGGATAAACGATGCCGCTATCTACCAAACGTTGATAGGCATTTTGATATGCTTCGTCACGATCGTGCTGGTAGAACGGGCCTTCGTCCCACGTCAACCCAAGCGATTCGAAATCACGACATACTTGATCTGCATAGGATGATCTCGAGCGCTCAACGTCAAGATCCTCGATTCGCAGAATGATTGCACCATCCTGCGACTTCACGATGAGCCATGACATGAGCGCGGCAAAGATATTGCCGGCATGCATGCGCCCCGTCGGCGAAGGCGCAAACCTACCGACGGGGCGCTTAGTGAAACCTTTTTCGTTATGCGCGTTCATTTGCGAAAGCGAAACCGAGCTCGAACGCTTTCACATTCGACTCGATGGTCTTCGGAGGCACACGGCCTTCGATGACTTTGCTCCACAATTCCAAACCGAATCCAAGCTGCGACTCAAGTGCGCCGAGAATCGCGACGTTCTCGCACTTGGCATTACCAGCTTCAACGGCAAGATCATGCGCTGGAATGAGCACGGCGCCAGCGTCTTCGAGCTTGCGGTGCGCGTCAGCTGGCATCGAGGCGAACCCGCATGCAACGGGCAGCGGCTTGATCGTTTCATCGGCAACGAGGAGATAGCCGCCCTGCTTGAGGAAAGCAATGTTGCGCAACGCTTCGGTCGTCTCGAAGGAAACGACGATATCGGACTCGCCCACATCGGCAACCATGGTGTTGACCTTGTCACCATAGCGAACGACTGTCGTTACGGCGCCACCACGTTGGGCCATGCCGTGAATCTCCGAAACTTTAACCTCGAAACCCGCTGCCAACGCAGCACGCGCAAGCAGATCGGCAGCGAGAATCGTGCCTTGACCGCCAACACCACAGAGAAGAACCGTTTTCGCGCTCATCGTACACCGCCCTTCTCCGAAGATGCTGGTACCTGCTCGATAGCCGAGAACGCGCAGTATTGCGCGCATTGCCCGCAACCGATACACATGGCAGCGTCAATGCATGCAATTCCTGTTTCTGCATCTTTCGATATTGCAGGGCAGCCGAGCGTTGCACAGACGCCACACGAACGGCAATCGCCATTGACGAAGTAATGCGGCTTGCGTTGACGGTGCAGCAGCACACATGGAGCCTTGAATACGAGGACCGACAATTCGTCAGCCTGATCCTTGGTTGCTACTTTCAGCGCACCCCTCACAGCTTTCATGTCATGCGGGTCGACAACCGAAACGTTCTCGATGCCAAGCGCTTCGAGCACGCCGACCAAGTCAAGTTCACGACTCTCACGGTTCTGTAGGGTGACGCCGTTGAACGGATTTCCCTGACGACCAGTCATCGCCGTCGTTCGATTGTCGAGGATGCACACCGTACCAGCGCCCTTGTTGTAGACCGTCGTAATGAGCGAGGACAGACCGGAATGCCCGAACGTCGAATCGCCGATGACCGCCACGACCGGCTGATGCTCGCGTCCTGCAAGGGCCAGCTCGAAACCATGCGACATCGACACCGAGGCGCCCATGTCGACACAGGTATCCATTGCTGAGAGCGGCGGGAGCGTGCCGAGCGTGTAGCATCCGATGTCGCCTGTCACTATCGCTTTAATACGCGAAAGCTCCTTGAAGACCAATCGATGCGGGCATCCAGCACACAAAGCAGGCGGACGGCCGGGAACATCGCCAGGAGACTCGATGTGTTCCGGTGCCTCGAAACCAAACGCGCGCTTGATGAGGCCCGGACTCAATTCCCCATCGCGCGGCAAGTCGCAGGGGAAGTCTGCGACCTCGACGCCGAGCGCGCAAACCTCACTTGTAAGGTAATCGGAACCTTCCTCGATCACGTAGAGCGCATCAACGCTGTTTGCAAACGACGTAACCTTCTCCTTCGGAAGCGGCCACGTCACGCCGAGCTTCAAGACGGAAGCCTCAGGCAGTGCTTCGATAACATGCTGGTAGACGGCACCACAGCATACGACGCCGATTTCGCTGCCGCGCTTCACGACCTCGTTGAATTCGCATTGCTCAACCCATTCCTCGAGTTGTGCGATACGCTCGAGTTGTACTTTGCGGCGAGGTTTGGCGAAAGCAGGCATCATAACCCATTTGGCTGGATTCTTTTCATAGGATTTAAGCTCGTAGTCAACCTTTTCACCAGTCTCAACAGGCGTTTTTGTATGCGAAACGCGCACCGTCGAGCGAATCATGAACGGCACGTCGAAACGCTCAGAAAGTTCATAGGCCTTCTTGGTGAATGCCAACGCCTCAGATGCATCGGCAGGATCGAGAATGGGCACATGGGCGGCACGAGCGTAGAAATGCGAGTCCTGCTCGTTTTGCGAGGAATACATGCCGGGATCGTCGGCGGCCAAAATCACATATCCGCCGTTGACACCTGTATAGGCAGCAGTGAAGAGCGGATCAGCCGCAACGTTGACACCGACGTGTTTCATGGTGGAGAGAACACGTGCACCGGCAGCAGACGCCCCCACGCCTACTTCTACGGCCACCTTTTCGTTCGTGCACCATTCGGCATACACGCCTTCGTAGGTTGCAAACGATTCCATCGTCTCCGTCGATGGCGTACCGGGATATGCGACACCGATAGTCGCTCCAGCTTCCCATGCGCCACGGGCAATGGCCTCGTTACCTGACATTAATTGCATACACACACCAACCTTCTCGTCTTTATTTCTCAACTTGACGCTTACGGTCGCTCTCTGAACAAGAGGCAGAACGCTCCAATTTGCAGCAAGTCGCCCGATTTCAGCGCGCATGTCTCAACCATGCGATCGTTAACCCAAACGCCGTTATATGAGTTCAAATCCTTGATGATGCACGCGTCATTGCGCACTTCGATGATGGCATGCTCGCGCGACACTGTCATATCGTTGAGAAAGATATCGCACTGAGGATCGCGGCCAACACTGAGGTCGCCTTTTTTGAGCTCGATATCGATACCGGTCTGAGGGCCGCGCACAACCCTCAACTCAAACTTCTGGTCATCTTCACTGAGCTGTTTTAGCACATCGCCGCCCATGGCAACGGGCGTGAAGCTCTGCGTTGAGCCCATGACACGATATCCGCAACTCGGGCATACGTATGCGTTGTCTGGAATTTCGTTATTGCAAATTGGGCAAACGTTCGTCATTTTCGTTCCTTTTCATTGCCGTCTCAACACTACGTGGGACTCAATACGTTATCGTCCAAAATCGGCATTACATTGTATACCTCAGACCTATCGGCAGGGTCGATCGCATTCGAGCCGCCAGTAACGTCTTGCCACCATATCACCAACGCCTCAATCGGATTAGGAGCAGCCAGATCTTGGCAGGCGACGAGGTCTTGCTGGGCAATCACTTCGTTGTGCTGCTTGAATGTTATCGTGCCGACCTTGTCTCCGGCACGGACATTCCCGTGCAGCTCGTTGAGCTCGACCACCTGGCTCACATTTCCCTCGAGGTCGAAGATGGTGATTGAGGCATTTGGGTCTGCCATTGTTGCAGACACCGTCTTGTCAGGCCAGTCCAGATGGGCAACATCTGCAATCACTGGAACTTCCCTGGCTTCGGCTCCTCGACCCATCGATGCGTACTTGTCGCTATTTGCAAGCTTCAGGTTTGCTACGTGCTCATAGCCCCATTCGAAAAGCGTCTGCGTATCGATGAATCGTTGATACTCATCGCTCGACCCGAGAACTACCGAATAGAACTCGCGTCCTTCATTGTTTGCAGCGCCCATGAACGATGGACCTGCAAGGAGCGTTACTCCCGTCTTGATCCCAATCGCCTTGTCATACATTTCGAGAAGCAAGTCGGTCGTCTCAAGGTCGATTGACTCCTTCGCACCTTCGCGGGTGACCTGAATCGTCGTCGAACCACCCGAAACGATTTCGCGAATCCTTTGATAGGACATTGCGCAGCGAGCAACGAGCGCTTGGTCGTGTGCCGTGCTATGCAGCTCACCGGCGTATTCTTCATCATCAAGACCATGCGGGTTCTCGTACACCGTGTTTGTGCATCCCAATTCAGCAGCTTTCGCGTTCATGGCAGCAACGAACACCTCAACCGGATCGTCGCCGAGACTCGGGTTTGAAGCAATCATCGAAGACCCAACGGCTTCTGCAATAGCAAGTGCCGCATCGTTTCCCGACGGCACAAGCAGGGCTTTTAGCGCTGTCTCAAAATCCATGACATCGCCCTCTTGGAGCCCAGCACTGGACTCGCCGATCAATGCCGCCGCTTCGCTCACGCTTATATGAAGATCGGCAGGAGCGTTGTCTATAGCAACGATTGCAGTCATGACTTTTGTCAAAGATGCAATTTGAGATTCGTCGTCACCCAATCGAGAGAACAGCACATTTCCATCCGAATCCATGAGGACAGCGAACTCGGCATCTATCGAAGGGCATTCCGCGACAGACAGCCCCCTCTCGCCCACCGTCGCTCCGCCCACGATATCGGCTTTGAGCACTTCAGCATGAGCCTGAACAGGTAATGCGCATATTGCGAATAGGGAAAGCAGGAACGCGATTACGAGCGTACACGCAAAACTCATGCGCTCTGCATGTCCGGCCGTTGTGGCGCATGAAGCGCTGTTCATTTCACCTCTTACCATGAAGCGCCCTCGTCTTCGTCATCTGCCTTATGCGCAAGAGGCTCGGTATCAGTGCCTGGACCAACAATGATGACTTCCTTCTTCGGCTGATAAACAGAGGTGTAGGACTCATCGATGAGCACTTCCCCGCTCGCATCGGTGACTTTTCTCGTCACGGTGATGCTGCTTCCATCTTCACCGGCGGTATCGGTGTAGTACTGACCGGCAGACAGCCAATCCGATTCCTCGAACTTGGTCGTATAGGTTTCTCCCATGATCCATTCACCCTGTTCGGATGTAACGGTTCGTCCGGTGTAGACACTGTAGAGACGAGCTGTGACGGAGTGATCGGTGTAGGACATCTTCAAGATGATGTCGCTCGGCGTGTCGTTCACCCACCTGAGGTCGAGCTCGCCGTAGCTTACGGCAGCATCTCTGCCGTCAGGATAGCTATGCATGTGTTCAGTGTGGTTATGACGCTCGGAAACGGGCATACCAGCCTCGAACACAGCATTGAAGACTGTTGTCGCGACCTGGCAGATACCGCCACCGATCGAGTCGACATGCTCGCCACCGATAATCGAACCGGCAGAAGCAAACGGTGGATCCTTCGTCGTATCGCCGGAGTGATCGTTGTAACTCCATTCACCACCATTGGCTTCAATGATGGTGTCGTTGAGGATGTCGGCAACCGTTCTAATGTTGTGGTTGCGGTTCTCGGTGCCTTCGTAGTTCGAGAACTCGGTCGTGTACTCGCCGATAACGGTCAAAATACCAAGATCGACCGCTTCGTCGAATGTCAAAGCACCCGGGGCGTTCGATGTCTCTATCGCGAATTCACCGGGAGATGAAGCGGTCGTGTCGCTGAACGTCTTCCCATCTTCGCCGTAAAGTGCAACGCCAAGCTCTTGAACAGCTGGTGCGACAAGCGGGATTTCACCATCGCCAGAAGTTGAAACAATGATTTCGTCAGCAAACTTCGCGATGCTCACCGTGACATCCTCAGACGTCACGTTGGCCTTTACGCCCTTAACTACAGCAGGAATGGCTGCGTCCTCGTTAATAGACGCGACAAGCTCGTACCCGTTATCGGCTTCCTTTACCTCGACCTTCGTCCATGACGCGAGGTCTTCAGGAGATGCGGTCCAGCTATCGTTTTCATAGGTGAATGTCGCCCCAGCAGCTATTGAGCGATTGATGCCGTCGCTCGTTTGCTGCGCCTGCTCGTACGTTGTACGCGAAGGAGCAGCAACTGCTTCAGCAATGAACGATGAACTGCCGGAAATGCCGAGCATTGAATCGGAAATCTTCTTTGCGAAATCATTGCGATCGACCATGACGCCTTGCTTGCCCTCAACCGGGTGTGCTGCACCATTTTCAAGAGCAACCGTCGCATCTATGCGCGGATCGCCGATCGTCTTGTCTACCGTTGCGGCGAAATCTTCAAGTTTTGCCTCGTCGAATTGGACTTGAAGAGGGATTTCACTGCCGAACAACATGACGCCAAGACGCCCGAACGGCCCAGCATGCCGCCCTGCTTCGAGCGCTTTGTCTGCGACTTCCTCATATGGCATTGATCCGCCGAGGTCGTAGACGTTCGTCTGCCATTCCGTTACAGCAGCATCGGCTTCTTCGACAGAAACCTCTTCTGCTTGCGCAACCCGTTCGGCGTCCTCCACCTCGGAAGACTCTGCATTCATCGCCTCTTCGCTTGCATAGATCGTAACCTTTGCGTCGCGGATCTTGGACGTGTATTCGCCATCAAGGACTTCGACGATTTCCTGCTTGGTCATCCCGCCAACGTTGATCCCGTTGACGGTAACGTTTCCGTAGGATTTCTCCCAATTCGAAACGGTATCCCAGATGCCACCGACAGCGAGCACGAGAACCACCG
The DNA here is from genome assembly GCA_902781245.1 of uncultured Coriobacteriaceae bacterium. Classification (GTDB taxonomy): domain Bacteria; phylum Actinomycetota; class Coriobacteriia; order Coriobacteriales; family Eggerthellaceae; genus UBA9715. The sequence goes on from CACZIP010000015.1 coordinate 8,892, forward strand.
CGACGATGATGGTCGCAACTCGGCTAGAGATTATGGCCTTCCCGATGATTGCCAGTGCGCCGGGAATATCGACGTTCTTTGCGTTCCACGTCTTCTTTTTTGAAGTCTTGCTTTTAGCTCTGGATGATTTAACACGACTTCCAGAAGTATTGGCCGTTTTTCCAGACGCCCTTCGCTGAGTCGTCGAGCGAGTATTTATTGGCGCATCACGCCATGACGAGCCATCAGGCCTCTGCGAGCCTGATGTGCGCGCCCTTTGACCTCCTGAGTCGCCAGCGACCGACCGTCGGGTTCTTTTCCTTTCGTCAGCTGCCACTACCGGGAACTCTCCTTAGCCTTCTTCATGCCTTGCGCACCTGCTCGTATGTAGTAAACAGTTGTAAACAGGGAAATAATCAAGCCAAGGTATACAGCCCAAATCCCCCACGAGCATGGATCATGGTTGAAGCCGGGAAGCCATGAAATATCGCAGAGCCCAAGCCCTCCAACAATCGGCATGTTTATCATCAATCCGAACAAGCCGAAGAACAAAAACGTTGTTGCGACCTTGCCCGAATAGACAACAGGCACGCGCACCTTGAAGTTCTTCAGCAAGAAAGAACCACCCCAGAGGAGGAACACATCACGTGCAAGAACGACGATGACCACCCAAACGGGCAATCGATTCACGGCGAGCAAACCGACAACGCCGCAGATCATGAGCACTCTATCGACAGCGGGGTCAAGCAGCTGTCCAACACGTGAAACCTGGTTCGTACGGCGCGCAATCTGCCCGTCAATGAAGTCTGTAGCAGCTGATACGCCGAACAGCAACGCTGCTGCAATATCGTTTCCAGTGAGCAACAAGCCAAGCGCGATGGGCGCCATGAGCAACCGCACGAACGAAATCACGTTCGGCACGGTTAAAACGCGATCAGTAACCGCGTCTTCCCTCTGTACGCCTTCTCCCTCGGACATGTGTTCCTTTGCCTTCCCAGCGATTCTCGCTTAAACCTAACGAAAACCGGGCGCATGCCCGGTCAATATTCATTTTATAGCGCTGGCCTTCTCATATGGCGTGAACAGCGATTCTCCATGCAGATTATAGGCTGAATTCTCAATTCTCTAGGCTTCGTCAGCCTTGCTCATGTTGGAGATGATTTCAAGCGATTCTTTGAGCATGGAATCGATGTCGAGCGCCGTCGCATCAATCCAGTGCACCCGCTTGTCTTTTCTGAACCATGTACGCTGTCGCTTTGCATATCGGCAGGTTGCAACCTTGATTTCCTCAAATGCTTCTTCAAGATTGTGACCTTCATCGAGGGCCTGAACAATTTCCTTGTATCCAATCGCTTGTGGCGCTGTCACGCCCTCTCTGAACCCTCTTGCGAGAAGGCTTTCAACCTCTTCGACAAGGCCTTCGGCTACCATCTCGTCAACACGATCGCGAATCCTTTGCCTGAGCGTATCTGGATCAACGGCAAGCCCTATGAATATTGCGGGCTTGTATTGTCCAATTTGCGCAAGCTTTTCCTTTTGTTCGGCATAGCTTAAACCTTCATCGAGCAGCTCGAATGCCCTCACCACGCGCTTGACGTCATTTTCGGGAATGATGGCAGCGCTTTCTGGATCAATTTCGCGCAACCGTTCCCACAGCACGTGAGCACCCTCGTGCTCGGCAACTGCGTTCAAGGTGTCTCGAAGCTCGTTGTCAACCTGCTCGCCTTTAGGGAAGTCGTAATCGTCAATTGCGGCTCTAACGTAGAAACCCGTCCCACCGCAGAGTATCGGCCACTTTCCCTTTGCTTCGATTTCATCGAAGCATCTGCGGGCATATTCCTGGAAAAGAGCTGCTGACCATGGTTCACCTGGGTCAGCTAGATCGAGCCCGTAATGATTTACGACGCGCTGCGATTCGGGAACCTTCCCTGTTCCGATATCCATACCGCGATATATCTGCATGGAATCGGCGCTTACGATTTCACCATCAAGCTCGAGCGCTATGAGCTGGGCAAGGGCACTTTTCCCTGAAGCAGTTGGACCAACGACGCATACGACAGGTTTTTGATGGTCTCGATCCATGCGGACTTACACCATTGTGCCGCGCAAATACCATGTGCGCGCCTCTTCGATTTTCACAGGTACGATTTTTCCTACCAAATCTTCGAGAACGGCGCCTTCGGGAATCGGAGCATGAACATTGATGTTCTCGGGACTATGCCCGGTCGCAATTCTGGAATCCTTCTTCGAAGCGCCTTCGATAAGCACATCGACAACGTGGCCTTTTTGAGCTTGGTTGAAATCGTATGCCCCACGTTCAACAACTTCGCGCAATCGATCGAATCGCTCTTGGATAACCTCGCGCGGCGTATCGTCGAAATACGATGCCGCGGGTGTGCCTTCTCGTTTTGAGTAGATGAACGTGAATACCTGAGAGTATCCAACCTCCTCGACGAGACGGTACGTTCCCATGAAATCTTGCTCTGTTTCACCGGGGAACCCGACGATGATGTCGGTCGACAACGAGATGCCAGGCTTCACATCCCTAAGCTTCTCGATGAGACCAAGATAATGCTCAACGGTGTACGAACGGTGCATGGCCTTGAGAATAGAATCCGATCCTGATTGCGCCGGGAGGTGCAATGCCGGCATCAGGGCATCGAGCGTACCGAATTTCGCAATGACTTCGTCCGTGAGATCCTTCGGATGGCTCGTCGCGAACCTGAGCCTTTCGATGCCTGTATCAGCCACAGCTTCAAGGACATCGGCGAATCGCGGTTTCCCATATAAGTCACGGCCATACGAATTCACGTTCTGACCAAGAAGCGTGATCTCTTTCACCCCTGCAGAAACGTAGCGTTTAGCCTCGTCAACGATATCTTCGAGCGTTCGTGACTTCTCTCGACCCCTTACATAGGGAACTATGCAGTACGTGCAGAAGTTGTTGCACCCAATGGTAATTGGGAGCCAAGCAGCCCATGAGTTTTCTCGCGTGATGGGCAGGTCAGTCGGAAACGATTCCGATTCCTCCAAAGTTTCGACGACATGTCGATCGCCCTCTAGGACACCCTTGAGCATTCCCGGCAACGATGCGAGATTGTTGGTTCCGAATACAACGTCGAGATGGGGCAATTCGCCAAATAGCTTATCCCCATCGCGCTGACCAATGCATCCGCCAACTGCGATGATGCGCTTTTCAAGCGGCGAGCCTTTTCGCAGCGGGACGTTCTTCATAGACGCAACCTGCCCGAGAAGTCGAACATCGGCTGCTTCCCTCACGCAGCAAGTCATGAAGACGACAACGTCAGCGTCTTCTATCGTTTCGACACATGAGGACCCAAGACTCTCAAGCATGCCCGTGACACGCTCGGAGTCGTGCTTGTTCATCTGACACCCAAATGTTTGGACATGGAACGTTAAATCCATGAAGGAAGAGGTTGTACCATTCATGGCGCGACCTTAAAACAGCGTGTTTGAATAGCCCTCGTCGTCATCCATAGTGCCACGCAGGTACTGGGCTTTGATAGCGAAATGAATTGCCGTACGGTACTCGCCGTCGATGATGATATCGGCAAACGACGGGACGCATGCAATTTCGATTCCCACAGGTGACAGGAAGCCACGCGATATCGCAATTGCTTTGATAGCTTGATTCACGGCTCCTGCGCCCACAGCCTGCATTTCAACGGGCACGCCGTCTTTTACCATGCCGGCAATTGCTCCCGCTACTGAAGCAGGAGATGATTTCGATGAAACCTTGAGGCAGCTCGTGCCAGCATATTGTTCGCTTGTCTGCATACCAGTCCTCTAATGTAGACGTTTCAAGAGCGGTTTTCGTTCGTTCGATATGCTCTGTCAATGTTGTTGTAATGGGTTATTTTAACTATATTGCAGCAAATATGCTAGTCATCCTTGCGAATGATGGGTAATGTCAAGGTGATTTTGTCGTATGAGACCCGCATTTGGGGTTCTATATCGCCTTCGAGATAGTATCTTCGCGCGATTTCGCCAAAGGCTTCGCGCGCAGTCGACTTCAGCAAATTGGCATCGTTCTTGTCGAAACGAATCGCCTTGCGACCCTGTTTCGTTTGAGTTCGCTTCTTCGCGGCAGGCTTATTATCACGCGTGATCTCGACACAATCGAGAATGGGGTCCAGTGCGGCAATCTCGCCGTTCATGATCCTTCGCGCAGTCCTTTCGGACATTTCGAGACCCATGCTTTGCGCGAGCACTCTAAGCTCCTCTGGCTCTCCTGCAGTTGCAAGCATTTTCGAGAGAGGCAGCTGACTGACATCGCGGCAAAACGCTTTGTCTATGGCCGAAAGCGTCGCAGAGCCGTAATAGAACAGTGTGGCTGCAACTTCAACCGGCGAACCAACGTAAACCGAGCAAGTTGAACGCGATTCAATTGCAAACTCGCATGACGTCCTCAGTATGTTTCGAGGACCACGTACAAGCACAGTCCCACCTTCAGCAAGCGTGAAGGTCGGGAAGCTCGATTGATCGGATTTTTCGGAAAGCTTTTCTGTGTTCACATCGACTTTGATAGCGCATCCCAAGCCGACGTCTGAACGCATGATTTCGGAATTGTCTGCATTTACCGAAATCGAATAGAGCGCCATGCCGCGGCCATGCATACCCCATGCATCGATATGCGACGTATCGAGCTTGGATGTCACGCGAGGCTCGAAAACATGCCCATGCATGGTTTTCGGAATGCCGTCGCCGTCGTCGACTACAGTCAAACTTCTCTTCGCGCCTTCACGTGACATTGCAACGAATATCTTCGTTGCGTGCGCATCACGCGAATTCCTAAGCAATTCGAGAACAATGCTCTCGACGCTGCGGATGTCCTGAATCGCCTGCCTACGTTCTGCTTCAGAGGTCCTAAGACGGACGAAGCCATCCCCAAAGTCATGTTCGACTCTGAGATGGCTCGTACCGCTGACTTCTTCTACGAATGATTCGAGTGACTTGTCAGACATCTGCTATTTCGCAACGCCGATTGCGCGGCTCTCCCTAATGACGACGACCTTTACCTGACCGGGATACTGGAGTTCGTTTTCGATGCGAGAGGCAATGTCGTGTGCAAGCACGACGGTCTTGGCTTCGTCCACCTTCTCAGGTTCGACCATCACGCGCACTTCGCGACCAGCCTGAATGGCATAGGTGCGCTCGACGCCTTCGTAAGACATAGCGATTTCCTCAAGCTTCTCGAGGCGCTTGATGTAAGCATCGAGCGTTTCCTTGCGGGCGCCAGGACGCGCGGCTGATACAGCATCCGCTGCCTGCACGCGGACATCGAGAACGCTATTGGGCTCGACATCGTTGTGATGAGCCTC